>SKRJ01000077.1 GCA_007118555.1 Anaerolineae bacterium
GATGGCCTCGAGCGCATTGGCGATCGGCTCGATCTTCATCACCATGCCGCCACCGCCCCCATAGGGGGCATCGTCGGTGACGCGATGCTTGCCCGGGGCATGGTCACGTATGTTGTGCACATGGATTTCCACCAGCCCGGCCTCGATGGCGCGGCTGACGATACTTTCCTGAAAGATGCTGTCAAAGAGCCCTGGAAACAGGGTGAGGATATCGAAACGCATATACCTGTGCCATTCTCTGATTCTGAAGCGCATTCTAACCGTCCCCGGCTTTGGGCGCAAATGGCGCCGAGTGCTTTCGACGCGAACGTCCTCAGAGCATCGACACTTGGCAAGGTGCGTGTGCCTGGCTACACTGTGTCCGGAATCAGGAGGCCTCATGCAGCGCTCAACCGCCATCCAAGAGACATCACCATGAAAAAGCTGGCCCGCATGCTGACGATGCTGGTCCTGTTGGTGTTGGGCGCGCTGTTCATCGTCGGGTTGATCGATTCATCCCCTTCGGGCGGTATCTGGGGTGTTCTCGGAGCGCGTCAGGCCACGATAGGGCTCCTGGCGGGGCACTGGCAGTTTGATTCGGGGGCCGTCTGCCCCGATGGCCTGCAAGAGGTCGAGATCACCGTGGATATCACCAACCGGGTGGCGCGGCGGCTCCGCCGCCAGGGTTATCGGGTCGTGGTGCTGCCCGAGTATGCGCCCGAGCTGGACGGTTTTCGTGGCGTGGTGTTCCTGGCGATTCATGCCGACTCGTGCGTCGATCTGTCCGGGTTCAAGGTGGTTCGCATGACCCAGGCCGCGGACCGCGAGCAGGAGGACCGGCTCGTCGAGACCCTTGTGCGTGAGTATGCCGACGCCACTGGGCTGCGCTTTCACGCGGACACCATCACCGAGGACATGCGCCAGTATCACGCCCTGCGGCGCATCTCGCCGCAGACCCCCGGGGCCATCATCGAGATCGGGTTCATGGGCGGCGATCGACAGTTGCTCACCGAGGAGCCCGAGCGGGTGGCCGCCGGCATCGCCAATGGGTTGGTGGCATTTCTACGGGGCCAGCCTTTAGGGGCATCCATCCACGACTGACACACCCATCAGGGAGGTACGACCATGCGCGTCAACGGCACCGACTATCGCACGGTAATCATGGAGGGAAGCACAGTGCGCATGGTGAACCAACCGATGCTGCCTCTGCGGTTCGAGTTCATCGACCTGCCGACCCATCGCGACACCGCGTACGCCATCAGCACCATGATCGTGCGCGGGGCGGGCGCCATCGGCGCGGCGGCCGGCTTTGGCATGGCCCAGGTGGCGCTGGAGGCCCCCGATGGCGCAGGATTTGCCGACTATGTGCAGGCGGGGGCCGAGACGCTGCGCCAGACCCGGCCCACGGCGCAGGATCTGTTCTATGCGGTGCAGCGGGTGCTGGAAGCCATTGTCGGAGCCTCGACGGTGGACGCCGCACGGCAGGCCGCCGTCGAGACGGCGCAAACCATGGCCGATGAGAATGCCGCCGCCGGACAGGCCATCGGCGAGCTGGGCGCGACACTGATCCACGATGGCGCCAACATCCTGACGCATTGCAACGCCGGCTGGCTTGCCTTCGTCGACTGGGGCAGCGCGCTGGCGCCGGTGTATGTGGCGGCGCGCCAGGGCAAGCGGGTGTTTGTGTATGCCGACGAGACGCGCCCCCGGGGGCAGGGCGCCCTGCTGACGGCCTGGGAGCTGCAGGGCGAGGGCGTGCCCCACGCTGTGATCGCCGACAATGCAGCCGGCCGTCTGATGCAGACGGGCGAGATCGACATGGTGATCGTGGGGGCCGATCGGGTGGCCGCCAACGGTGACGTGGCCAACAAGATCGGGACCTATGAAAAGGCCCTGTGCGCCGCCGACAACGACATCCCCTTTTACGTGACGGCGCCCACCAGCACACTGGACGCCGGATCGCCCAACGGCGCCACGATTCCCATCGAAGAGCGCGACGCCGACGAGGTGCTCTATGTGAGCGGCATCACCGATGCGGGCGAGTGGGCGCGGGTGCGCGTCAGCCATGCCCGGGCACAGGCGCGCAACCCGGCCTTTGACATCACGCCCGCCCGCCTGATCCGGTCCATCATCACCGAAAAGGGCATCCATGCCCCCGATGAGTTGCCCCTGGATCAGCCCCGCCAGACATAGTCCCGATCGGCATCCCGCAAGAGGGGCAGGGCCAGGTCCCGTTCCGAGAGAATGGGCTCCTCGACGGGCCACGGGATGGCGAGCTCGGGGTCGTCCCAACGGATGCCGCGCTCGTCCTGGGGCGCATAGTAGCTGGTGACCTTGTACAGGAAATCGGCCGACTCGCTGACCACGCAAAAGCCGTGGGCAAAGCCCACCGGGATATAGAGCTGGCGCTTGTTCTCGGCCGAGAGCATGACGCCCACATGCTGGCCAAAGGTCGGCGAGCCCCAGCGGATGTCGACGGCCACATCATAGACGACCCCGGCGACCACCCGTACCAGCTTGGCCTGGCCGGGGGCGGTCTGATAGTGCAGGCCGCGTAGGGTGCCCCGGGCCGAACGCGAGTGGTTGTCCTGCACCCATGCGTCGGTGATGCCCTGCTCGGCATAAACGCGCTCGTTGTAGCTCTCGAAAAAGAACCCCCGGCGATCCTCGAAAACCCGGGGCTCGATAATGCGGACGCCCTCGAGGGCGGTCTCGATCACTTGCATGGTCACTCTCCTGGTGTCTGCCCGGCTGTTCCCAGCCTGACAGGGCGCATGAATGGCATATCCGGCCCCTACTCTCGATGCCAGGCAGGCTCCTGTCAATGCGCACTTGGTCACGTAAATGGTATGTGAGGATTCCGGCTTCCTTGACACAACCCGAGCGCGTGCGCATAATCGGGTGATGGCGAGGCCGGCAGGGGGCGCGTCTCGCACAGGCCCTTTTCGCGCCACGTCGCTACAC
>SKRJ01000423.1 GCA_007118555.1 Anaerolineae bacterium
ATCGCCGGCATGGTGGGCCTGCTGGTGGTCGCTCGCGTGGGGCCCCGCGCCGTGGACTGGCTCTGGCGCTGGATCGGGCGCTTGCCCCTGGTGGGGCACCCCAAGGTCAGGGAGGGGCTGATCCACCTCGCCGAGGGTTGCGCCGTTCTCACACACACCCGCAGGCTGGTGCCGGTGCTGCTGACCACGGCGGCCATCTGGCTGGGCTATGCGGGGATGAACCGCCTGATGATGTACGTCTTTGGCATGCAGGGCTTGCCGCTGACGGCGGCCGCGCTGGTGCTGTGCTTTACCGGCCTCAGCATGGTGGTGCCCTCTTCGCCGGGGGCCATCGGGCCGTTCGAGTGGGCCGGCGTGCAGGCTCTGGCGCTCTTTGGCGTCGAGCAGAGCGCGGCCTTTGGGTATACGTTGGGGCTGCATCTCTTTACCAACCTCTCGCTCATCGGTCTGGGCCTTGTGGGGCTGGTCAACCAGGGCCTCAGCTATAGCCGCATCACACGGGTGGTGGCCGAGACCGAGCAGACCCCCGCGGCCACTCCGCAGGAGATGCCGATCGTCTCTGATCCCGTGGAGCGGACCTCTTGACCCGCGTCCTCATGGCGCTGACCTACTATTACCCCCACTGGACCGGGCTGACGGCCAATGCGGCGAACCTGGCGGCGGGGCTGGTGCGGCATGGTCATGAGGTGACCGTGGTCACGTCCCGGTATCGGCGGGACCTGCCCCGCGTCGAAGAGCATCAGGGGGTGCGCATCGTGCGGGTGCCCTCGGTGCTGCGTCTCAGTCGTGGCCAGGTGATGCCCGGCTTTTACGGCGCCATGCGGCGGCTGCTCCCCGAGCACGATGTGGCCCTGGTGGTCACGCCCATGCTCGAGACCTGCCTGGTGGGGGCGTTGGCCCGCCGCGCGAACAAGCCGATGGTGATGGCGCACCAGGGCGACCTGGTAATGCCCGGCGGCGCGTGGAACCAGGTGGTGCAGCGGGTCGTGGGCTGGCTGCTGGATCGGGGCGCCCAGAGCGCCGACCGGATCACGATCCTGAACCAGGACTATGCCGAGCACTCGGCCTACCTGCGGCCTCACCTGGACAAGGTAGAGGCCATCTACCCGCCCATGGCGATCCCAGAGCCCCGGCCCGAGGCCGTCGCAACCTGGCGGCGCGAGCTGGGGCTGGAGGGGCGGCCTGTGGTGGGCTTTGCGGGCCGCTTTGTGGAGGAAAAGGGGTTCGACTATTTGCTGCAGGCCATGCCCCTGGTGGCCGAGCGCATCCCCGATGTGGCCTTTGCCTTTGCGGGCGAGACCTCGGTGGCCTATGAGGCGTTCTACGATTGCTGCCGGCCACTGGTCGAGGCCAACGCCGAGCGCCTGCACGTGCTGGGGCTGATCACCGACCGCCAGCGCCTGGCCGATTTCTACAGCCTGTGCGATCTGTTCGTGTTGCCCAGCCGCACCGATTGCTTTGCCGTCGTGCAGGTCGAGGCCATGCTGTGCGGGACGCCGGTGGTGGTCAGCGACATCCCGGGCGCCCGCGAGCCGGTGCGCGTCACCGGCATGGGCTGCAAGGTGAATCCGGGTGATCCGCGCGCCCTGGCCGATGGCATCGTCGACGTGCTGCGCAATCCGGCGCGCTACCACCGACCCCGCCACGAGATCGAGGCCATCTTTGACCCCGATGCCACGGTGGCGGCCTACGAGCGGCTCTTTGCCGAACTGACCGATGGGTAGGAGGGTCATGGCTGAGGCTGGCTGGTTGACGCCCGAGCAAGAGACGACCCTGGCGCGCCTGCTGCGCAACGAGTCGGACGTGGCCTATCGGCGGCGGGTGCGCACCATGCTGCGCTATCTCGACCCACAGCCCGGCCAGGTGATCCTGGATTGCGGCACCGGCATGGGGTTCTATGCCCAGACCATTCACCGCCTCTTTCCCGAGTGTCACGTGGTGGGCATCGATGGCGACCCCCAGGCGCTGGCCTTTGCCCGGGAGCATGTGGGCGACTATACCGGGCTGACGTGGGGGGACATCCAGCGCCTGCCCTTTCGAGAGGGCAGCTTTGACGCCGTGCTGCTCTCCGAGGTGCTGGAGCATCTGGACGATGACCTGGGCGGCCTGCGGCAGATCTATCGCGTGCTCAAGCCCGGGGGCGTGCTGGCCATCACCGTGCCCTATGCACGCTACCCCTACTGGTACGATCCGATCAACCGCGTCGCCGAGGGGGTGTTTCGGCGGCCCATCCGTCAGGGCCCCTTTGCCGGGATTTGGGCCAACCACCAGCGCCTGTACGAGCCCGAGGCGCTGCGCTCGGTGCTCACAGACGCGGGCTTTGCCACGGGCCCCATCGAGCAGCTCACACACTACTGCTTTCCCGGCACACAGACCATCGTCTATACTCTGGGCAAGGGCCTGATTGAGCGCAATCTGCTGCCGGGCAGCATCCTGCGCTCGACCCACCGCTTCTCCGGCGAAGAGAACCGGGGCAGTGGCCTGAACCCGCTGAACTGGGCCCTGGCCCTGTTCCACGCCATCGACCGCCTGAACGAGAATCCGGCTCGCCTGGCCGAGAAACGCACCTTTGTGAACCTGGCCGTGCGCGCCACCAAGGAATAGACGACCGAGCGAACGAGGAAGCATGGATCCGAGCCAGCGCCCGGGGATGACTCACGCCCACACTACGCCCGCGACCTCTCTGGCCCGCCAGGTCTGGATGCCTGCACTGGCGCTGGCGGCCGGCGCCCTGGCCCAGTGGCTGCTGGATCTGGACCGCTTCGTCGCGCTGGCGTGGGCGCTTTTTCTGCTGGCGGCGGTCCTGTTCGGCCTGTGGAGCCGCGGCATCCCTGAGCGAGACGGGGACGTGCCTCTGCCGGCGACACCCTTTCGCGTGCGGTGGCCCTGGCTGGCGCTGGCGGCCGCGCTGGCTCTGCTGGCCTGGGTCAATCTGGGCGGCAATGTCCTTACCGCTGTGGGCGTTGCAGCCTGGGGCGCGGCGTTGCTGGGAGCCCTGCTGGCCGTGTGGCCGGGTCGGTCGTTGCGTCGGTTGGTGCGCGATCAGAGGGTGCATCTCTCGTGGCCCACTGTGGGCGTGCTGGTGGCCATGGCCGTGGCAGCCTTTTTTCGGCTGCATCGCATCGGGACAATCCCGCTGGAGATGGGCCCCGACCTGCCGCTCAACCAGTTCAATATCGCCCAGATCCTGGCGGGCGAGTATCCGATCTTTTTCACCTCCCATCCGGGCCGGGAGGGGCTCTTTTTCTACCTGGCCGCTCCGGTGGCGGCGGCGCTGGGGCTGAGCCATGGGAGCATCAAGGTCACGTCGGCGCTCGTCGGCATACTGACGGTGCCCGCGGTGTATTGGCTGGGGCGCGAGCTGTACGATCGGTGGGCGGGGGTGCTGGCCGCAGGGTTCCTGGCCATCAGCCACTGGCACATTATGCTGACGCGGGTGGGTTACCGGGCCTCGCTGATGCCGCTGCTGGTGGCGCTCTCGTGGCTGTTCCTGCTGCGGGGACTCCGGCGCGGGCGGGCCCATGACTATGCCTTGAGCGGCCTGTGGGCGGGGCTGGGCCTGCAGACATACAATGCCTTTATGGTGGCGCCGCCCCTCTTTGTGGGGGTGCTGCTGATCGCCTGGGCCGGGCGGCGGCGTCTGGACGTCAACGTGCATGGCCGCGCCATCGCGATGTGGGTCCTGGTGGCCCTTTTGGCGGCGTTGCCGCTGGCCCGCTACGCCAGCGAGGACGCCGAAAGCTACCTCTACCGGGTAGCCACGCGCGCCACCGACCGGGAGCAGCCGCTGCCCGAGGGCCTGGCGGCCACGCTGGTGGGCAATGCGGGGCGCGCCGCGGCCATGTTTCACCATGTGGGCGACATTGTCTACACCACCAACGTCCCCCACCATCGGCAGCTTGGTTTTGGCACGGGGGTGCTGTTCGTGCTGGGGCTGGGCTATGCAGCCTGCCATGGGCGACGCAAGCAGGTTTGGACGGTGTGGCTGCTTTTGCCCGGTTTCCTCATGCCGTCTATTATGGCTTTGGCCTTTCCTGCGGAGGTGCCCAGCGCGGTGCGGTCCATCGGCGCGCTGCCGGCGGCCGTCATATTGCCCGCCCTGGCGACGCGCCGGCTCGGCGAGGGTCTGGCGACGGCCTGGCGGAAAGGGGGTCGTGTCACACGCCTGGCAGGGGCGGGGATGGTTCTGGCCGTGCTGATCGGCCTGGTGGGCGAGGCGGTGGCGGTGTACCCCCTCTATTTTCGCGACTATGTGTGGCACCAGCCCCACCACAATCAGTCGATCTCGCTCAAGTTGGCCCAGACCATCGACCGCTATCATGGCGAGGGCGACGTGTACCTGATGATCTGGCCCCACTGGTACGATGGGAACGCCGTGCGGGCCCAGCTCCGGCACGCGCACCTGCGGCGGGCGCCACAGGCCTGGAACAACGAGCGCTGGGAGTTGCGCCCCGGCGAGCCGCCCCTCGATGGCGCGCCCGGCCGCGTGACGGTGATCCTGCATCCCGACGAGCGAGCGACGCTGCAGTTGCTGCAGGAGCACTATGAACGCTACGCGGTGCTGGAGGAGCGTTGGGAGGATGGGAGCGTCGCGCTGCGGGTATTTGTAGGCGAACGATAGAGTTCCGCTCCGAGGTGAGATGTCCGACCTGTCGATAGAACGTGACCAGCAAGAGGCGCCCGTGACCGAGGCGGATCTGCCGAACGCGTCCCATCGCGTTCGGCGTCGTGGCTCGTGGCGGCCCCTGGCGGTGGCCCTGGCCCTGATCGCCATTCTGCTCGTGGGGGCGGGGCTGCGCTTTGTGGGGCTGAACTGGGACGAGAACCAGCATCTGCACCCCGACGAGCGCTTTGTCACCATGGTGGAAAACAGCCTCGACTGGCCCGCGTCGCTGGGCGAGTATTTCGACACCGAGACCAACCCGTTGAACCCCTACAACCGGGGCTTTGGCGCCTATGTCTATGGTCTGCTTCCGGTGATCGTGGCCAAGTTCGTCGGCGAGGTCACCGGGTACACCGGCTATGGCGGCGTCTTTCTCGCGGGGCGGGCGCTGTCGGGCGTGTACGACCTGATGTCGGTGCTGTTGGTGTTTGCCATCGGGCGCCGCCTGTACGACGCGCGGGTGGGTCTGGTGGGGGCGCTGCTGGCGGCCCTGAGCGTGCTCAACATCCAGAACGCCCACTTTTTCACCGTCGACAGCATGATGACCTTTTTCGTCACCCTGGCCCTCTATTTCGCGGTGCGGGTGGCGCAGGGCGAGGGCTGGGGCAGCATCCTGGGACTGGGGATCGCCTTTGGGCTGGCGGTCTCGTCCAAGATCAGCGTCCTGTCGTTCCTGCTCGTGATCGGGCTGGCGGCCCTGCTGCGGGTGTTTCGTCGCCCTGCCACGAGGGATGATCTCGAGCCCTGGGAGCGTCAGCGCCGGCTGCGGCTCGGCCCCTGGCGGCTGAGCCTGCAGGTCGAGCGGGAGACGCCGCCGGCCGAGACCCCGCCCATCGATCGAGTCCTCGGCGGATTCCTCGTGACGGGGGCGCTGCTGGTCGTGGTGGTGTTTGTCGCGTTCTGGGCCTTTCGCGTCGCCCAGCCCCAGGCGTTCACCGGGCCCGGGCTGCTTGGCGTGCGCCTCAACCCGCGCTGGCTCGAGGACATGCGCTATATCCAGCGGCTGGTGAGCGGCGAGATCGACTATCCCCCCAGCCACCAGTGGGCGGCGCGGGCGCCGGTGACGTACATGCTCGAGAACATGGTGCTTTGGGGCACGGGGCTGCCCCTGGGGCTCACGATCTGGGCCGCGTGGGGCCTGATGGCCTACCAGATGTACCGTCGCAACGTCTGGGCGCACCTGCTGCCCTGGGTGTGGATGACGTTCACCTTTTTCTACCAGAGCGTCCAGTTCGTCAAGCCGGTGCGCTATCTGCTGCCGATCTATCCCACCATGGCGGTGATGGCGGGCTTTGGTCTGGTGTGGCTGTGGGATCGGGGCAGGGGCACGCGACTGCCGCTGCGAATGGTGGCGCGGGGCGTCGTGGTCACGGTGCTGGTGGGCACGGCGATATGGGCGCTCGCCTTTGCCAGCATCTACACGCGGCCGGTCACCCGGGTGACGGCCTCGCGCTGGATCTATGAGCACATCTCCCCGGGCTCGACCCTCTCTTTCGAGCTGTGGGACGATCCCCTGCCCCTGAATCTGGACGGTCAGGTCGGCGACCAGATCTATGACACGGTGCGCATGGACCTCTACTGGGAGGACATTCCCGAAAAGCGCGAGGCGCTCTACGAGTGGATCGAGCAGGTGGACTATATCATTCTGAGCAGCAACCGCCTGTACGGCTCGATCCCCCGGCTGCCCATGCGCTATCCGATGACCACCCGTTACTATGAGGCCCTGTTCTCCGGCGAGCTCGGGTTTGATCTCCTGCACAAGTTCACCTCGCGCCCCCAGCTCTTGGGCGTCCAGTTTGTGGACGATCACGCCGACGAGACCTTTACCGTCTATGACCATCCCGTCGTCCTGATCTACGAAAAGCGGGACGATTTCGACATGGCCCAGGTGCGGGCCCTGTTCGACGACATCGACCTGGAGCGGGTGATACGGATGATGCCGCGCGAGGTGAACAACGCGCCCAACAACCTGATGCTGGACGAGACGACCTGGCAGGCCCAGCGCCAGAGCGGCACCTGGTCGGCGATGTTCAACCGGTTCAACTTGCGCAACCGGTACCCCACGCTGACTTGGGCGGTGGCGCTCCTCGTGGTAGGGCTCGTGGGCTTTCCGCTGCTGTTCCCGATCCTGCGGCATCTGCCGGACGGCGGCTATGGCCTCGCCAAGACGACGGGGTTCCTTATGCTGGGCTACCTGGCGTGGCTGGCCGCCAGCGTGCGGGCGCTGCCCTTTGCGCCGGGCACCGTGGCAGCTGCGCTGGTCGTGTTGGTCGTGGCGGCGGGCCTGGCCGCCCGGTGGCAGCGGCGTGCCTTGGGCGCGTTTGTGCGGGCGCGCTGGCGCCTGTTGGCCCTGAGCGAGCTGGCCTTTTGGGCGTTCTTTGTCGGCTTTTGGCTCATCCGCCGGGGCAACCCCGACCTGTGGCATCCGGTGATGGGCGGCGAAAAGCCGATGGACCTGGCCTATCTGAACGCCATCCTGCGCAGCGACTACTTTCCGCCTCTGGATCCCTGGTTCGCCGGTGGCTATATCAACTATTACTACTGGGGCTGGGTGCCCGTGGCTTCGCTGATCCTGCTGACGGGCATCGTGCCCACCGTGGCGTACAACCTGGCGCTGCCCACGCTGTTCGCCCTGATGGTGGTCGGCGTGGTGAGCGTCGTGGGACACCTGCTGCCCCCCGGGGATGGCGACGGGCGCCGCTTTCGGTACGGCCTGCTGGGGGCGCTGCTCGTGGGCGTGGCGGGCAACCTGGGGCAGGTGCGCCTGCTCTGGGAGCGTGCGACCGACGTCGGGCAGCGCCTCGCGGGGGAGAGCGCCGCGACGCTGTGGGGGCGGGTGGCGCAGGGGCTGCGCGGTCTGTGGGCCGTTGTCGCCCAGGGCGAACCGGTGGTCATGCGGCCCGAGTGGCCCTACTGGAACGCCAGCCGCATCATGCCCCACGGCGAGATCACCGAGTTTCCCTTTTTCTCCTTTCTCTATGGCGATCTGCACGCCCACGTCATGGCCATGCCGCTGGCGGTGCTGGCCCTGGGGCTGGCCGTGGCCCTCGTGGGACGACCGCACCCGCCGATGCGAGAGCGTTCGATGCGGCGAGGGCTCCGGCGCGTGGACGGGACGCGGGTAGGGCACATCCTCTGGCTGGGATTGGCGCTGGGGGCCCTCTGGTGCGCCAACTCGTGGGACTATCCCACCTACACGGGGCTGGCCGTGGCGGCGCTGGCCGTCTCGACTCTCGCTATGCGCCCCCTCGACAGGCACGCGGTGGCGGCGGTGGCGTTGCAGGGCGGCGCCATTGTGGTGCTGAGTCTACTGCTCTATCAGCCGTTTCACGCCCATTTCGGCATGGCCTATAGCAGCGTCGAGCTCTGGCAGGGCGAGCGCACCGCCCTGGGCGATTACCTGCTGATTCATCTGCCGTTCCTCTTTATCCTGGGTAGCTACCTGCTTTGGGCGGCGCGGGGGCCCATCCGCCGCAGCCCCTGGTATCGCTCGCTGCGGCTGAACCTGGCGTCGCAGTCCCGCTATCTGCGGGCGCAACGGCTGCGCTGGGTGCTGGTGCGGCGTCCTACGCTGGCCTATACGCTGGTCTGGGTGGGACTGTTGACGGCGGCAGTGTTCCTGGTGCTGTTGATGCTGCTGGGGGCCTGGACGACGCTGCTGGCGGTGCTCCTGCTGGCCCTGGCGGCGGTGACGCTGCTGCGGCCCGGCATCGAGCCCCGGCGCCGCCTGCTGGCGCTCCTGATCGGCGTGGGCCTGGCCCTCACGGCGGGCGTCGAGTGGGTCGTCCTGCGGGGCGATATCGGCCGCATGAACACAGTGTTCAAGTTCTACCTGCAGGTATGGATCCTGTGGGGGATTGCGTCGGCTGTGGTGCTGGGTCTGTTCGCAGGGGGCGGCTCGCGCGCGCCCCGTCCCACGCAGCGCGGCTGGTGGCGCGTGGCTCTGGTCCTGCTGCTGGTGGGGATGGCGGCCTATCCCCTGTGGGCGACCCCGGCCAAGCTGGACGACCGCTGGGGCGTCGAGATGGAGCCCACGCTGGATGGCATGGCCTACATGGACGTGGCCCGCTACTATGACCGGGAGCGCGAGCTGACGCTGGCCCATGACGCCGGCGCGATCCGCTGGATGCAGGACCACGTCGTCGGCTCGCCGGTCATTGCCGAGGCCAACACGCCCCTGTACCGCTGGGGCAGCCGGATCTCGGTGTATACCGGGCTGCCCACCATCGTGGGCTGGGATTGGCATCAGCGCCAACAGCGCGCGGCCCTGAGCGGGGTCGTCGTGGACTGGCGCCTGCAGGACCTGCGCGAGCTGTACGAGACGCCCAGCATCGAGCGCGCCGTGGACCTGCTGGCCCGCTACCAGGTGGGCCTGATCTATGTGGGCGAGCTGGAGCAGGCCTATTACTCGGAGCAGGGCCTGCAGAAATTCGAGTGGATGGTGGGCCAGCACCTGGACATCGTGTACGCCGAAGGTCCGGTGACCATCTACCGGGTTCTGGACGCCGACGTGCAAACGGTTTCCGAACCGCCGGTGGCTGCACCGTCGGTTTCCGAACCCTCGGTGTCCGAACCGTCGGCGCCCGTGCCGTCGGTCAGCACCTGGGGCGATAGCCTGCGCCAATGGCTGGCCCGATGGTGGATGCCTCCGACGGTGGCCGCCCAGGGACCGCCGCCCGCTGTGCTCCCAGAGCCCGAGCCCGACAGTGCGCCGCTGATGCTGGATGTGCCCGTCGAGGAGCTGCCCGTGGTCGATGGACGGGGCTGGAACCAGGCGGCCACCCGATCCACGCCGCTGGCCATCGTCGCCTGGTGGCTGGCGCTGCTGTTTATCGGCCTGGCGGGCTGGCCCCTGGCGGCGGCGGTGTTTCCGACATGGCCCGACCGGGGCTATCTCCTGGCCAAGGGGTTGGGCCTGCTGCTGGTGGGGTTCCTGCTCTGGCTGGGGGCGAGCCTGGGCCTGTTCCGTAACACCCTTGCCTCGCTCGGGGCCGTCCTGGGGGGCGTGGCGCTGGTGGCATGGCTGCTGGGGTGGCGTGGGTGGTCGCGACCCGACTGGCGCGCCGTGTTGAGGGGTGAGATCCTGTTCAGCGGCGCGTTCCTGCTTTGGGTCGGCATTCGCATCCTGAACCCCGACTTGTGGCACCCTTGGTTCGGCGGTGAAAAGATGATGGAGATGGCCATGCTCAACGCCGTGGCCCGCTCGGCCCATTTCCCGCCCTATGACGCCTATTTCGCGGGCGGAATCCTGAGCTATTGCTACTATGGCTACTTGCTGACTCTGGTGCGCATGCGGCTGAGCGGCGTGGCGCCCGAGGTGGCGTTCAACCTGGCGGTGCCCACGTTCTTTGCCCTCACGGTGAGCCACGCCTATGCGGTGGCGGGGCGGATGCTCGGCGGTACATTGCGCCGCGGGGCGGGGATTGCGGGCGCGTTGTTGGTGGCCGGGGTGGGCAACCTCTCGGGGGCGGCGCAGGTGGCCCAGCCGATGCTGGCGGCGGGGTGCCCCGAGGGGGTGGGCAGCGCGGGGCAGGGGCTGCTATGCCTGGCCCGGGGCGCCGTCGTCGCAGCGCGAGGCGGGTTGCCGCCCTTTTTTTTCGACTACTGGTACCGTGGCACCCGCATCATCCCCTTTACCATCAACGAGTTTCCCTTCTTCACCTTTCTCTTTGCCGATCTGCACCCGCACCTGATGGCCATGCCGTTCGGCCTGCTGGTGCTGGCCCTGGCCGGCGCGCTGCTGGCGCCCGGGCCGCGTAGCTTTGGTGCGCAGATGCTGCTCGTGGGGCTCTTGGCCCTGACGCTGGGCGCCCTCGGGGTCATCAACACCTGGGATCTGCCCATTTACCTGCTGATCGTGGCCGCCATCCTGCTCGTCAGGGGTTATCGGCAGGCCGGTCTCCGCGGGATCGGCACCGGCGGCGCCCTGGCCTTGGGGGTGGGGCTGGTCGCCCTGCTGGCCTATGCGCCCTTTTACCGACATTTCGAGCCCCAGTACACGGGCCTGGCCCTGCTGCCGGCCGAGGAACGCACGCAGGTCGGCCCCTTTTTCCTGATTTGGGGGCTGTTTGTCTATCTGCTGATCGGCGCCCTCGCCTGGGGGCTGAGCCGGCTGGCGCCCTGGCGGCGGACCGGCCATGCGGCGCGGCGTTGGGGCGGTGGGCGCCTGTTGCGACGCGCCTGGGGTCTGGGGCTCCGCCCCTATGTGCTGGGCCTGGCAGGCGGCAGCGTGGGGTGGGTGGCCCTGGTGATGGGGACGGTGCTGCTCGTGCGCGGCCCCTATGTGTGGCCGGGGCTCCTGGTGCTGATGGCGCCCACGGTGGTGTTGTGCCTGAGCGCTGTGGCGGCCCGGCGCCGCCTGCTCCCCTGGCTGCTCCTCCTGGGCGCCCAGGGGATCC
>SKRJ01000315.1 GCA_007118555.1 Anaerolineae bacterium
CGGGGCGCTCGCGGGCCCTGGAAGAGGGCCTGGCCTCGCACTTTTCACTTCCCTGCCGCGATGACGGCACCCGCGTGGACGCCGAAGGCTACAGCCGGCTTCTGGACGAGTACTATGCCGCACGGGGTTGGGACCAGACGCTGGGCTGGCCTACGGCAGAGACGTTGCACAGGCTGGGGCTGGGCGATGTGGCCGCCGAGGTGGACGCGCTGCGTGGCGAGGCATAGCTGCGCTGACACCTCAGACGCGGCGCTTGCGGAGAGGAATAGGGCGGCAGCGCCTCGGTCATCGCTACGTGAAAAAAGGGGCGGGTCCATGCCCGCCCCTTTGCACGCTTTGATGCGCTACTTGATGCCCCAGTGCTCGTTGATCGGCGCCTGATAGGCGTCAACCTTGCCCGAGAGCACGTCGTCGACCCTGACCACCTCGCCGCTCACGGCGGACTCGTAGATCGCCTCGCAGACGGCCAGCGACTTGAGGCCGTCCCAGGCGTCCACCTCGACGCTGTCGCGGTTACCGCGCACCGCCTCGATAAACTCCCAGATCTCGTGTCCAAAGCCGTTCATCAGGTCGTTGGGGAACAGGTGCTGCCACTGCTCCTCCGAGAGGGCCTCCCTGTAGCGGGGCATCAGCTCGTCGAACGTGAACTGGGTGCCGTCGCGCTGGGTCAGCAGGCCGGTCTCGGTCCACTCGGACGTGCGCCAGTAGAGATGGAAAATGGCGTGGCCGATGTCGGTGCTCAGCGAGCCGTCAGAGCCGTAGAACAGGACCTTCTGAAAGCCTTCGCCGGGCGCGGCAAAGCTCCACGACCAGGTGCCCGTGAGGCCATTCTTGAAGGTGAACACGGAAAAGAGGCTGTCTTCGCGCGCCTCGGGCACGCTGCGCACGACGCCGTCGCCCTGCTCGATGGCCCGGGCATAGACCGTGTCCACCTCGCCCACCAGGAAGCGCATGCCGTCGCACCAGTGGAATCCGCCATCCATCGTGGGGCCACCGCCTGACATGAGGCGATCGCGACGCCACTGGGCCGCATAGGACAGGGGGGCATCGTCGCGCCGCGGCGCCGGAGGACGCACCATGGTGTGGAAAAAACTCAGCGGCTTGCCCATCAGACCCGACTCGTTGAAAACCCACTGCACCATCCGCATGCCCGGCAGCCGGCGCTGGGGCACGGCCACGGAGAGGATCGAGCCGGTGCGATCGGCCGCCTCGGCCATCAGGCGGCTGGCCTTGATCGTGATGCCCAGAGGCTTTTCACACAGCACGTGCACGCCGGCCTCCATGCAATCGATGCTGGCCGTGTGGTGCAACCCGTGGGGCAGGCACAGGTCGGCGCCATCCAGCGTCTCCTGATCCAGCATATCGCGATAGTCGGCATAGGTGGCAGGGCGCTCGCCCAACAGCTTTTCTGCCAGGGCCGCCGCCTCGTTGAGCGCCTCCTCGTTCATGTCACACACGGCGGCAAGCGAGAAATCGTCCAGTCCGCGCTGCTTGAGCTCGGCCATGGACTCGATGTGTCGCCGCGCAATGATCCCCGTACCCACCAATCCCATCCGGAACGTGTCGTCTGACATTGCTTTCTCCCTGTCGTGAACGTGACTCGGACGCTGACGCGCCAAGTATAGTGGGTGTGGGGGTGGGGTCAACTATGTGCTGGTCCCGAAAGAGGGATGCTTACTCATCGTATGTGGCTTGGGCCGCCTCCCCGCGTCGCCGATTGTCGCTCCCGGCCCATGTGGCTATAATGGGGCGCACAGGAGGGGGAATGACTCAGAGCGTTTCGGTGATCGCGACCGTGCTGAATGAGGCTGCCTCCATCGATCGCCTGTTGCGGTCGCTGGCGCGTCAGACACGGCTGCCCGATGAGGTGGTAGTTGTGGATGGTGGCTCGACCGACGGAACGGCCGAGGCGCTGGATGCCTTTTGCCGGCAGGCGCCCTTTGCGATGCAAGTGCTGGTGCTGCCGGGGGCCAACATCTCGGCGGGCCGCAACGCCGCCATTCAGGCGGCGGCCGGGCCCATCATCGCCATTACTGATGCCGGCGTGCGGCTTGAGCCTGACTGGCTGGAGCGGCTGACGGCCCCCTTTGCCGAGGAGCCCGCGCCCGACGTGGTCAGTGGCTTTTTCGTGCCCGAGTACCGGTCGCTGTTCGAGCGGGTGCTGGGCGCAATCACGCTGCCCCGCCTCGAGGAGATCGACCCGGAGCGCTTTTACCCCTCTTCCCGCTCGGTGGCCCTCCGGCGAGAGGCCTGGGCGAGGGTGGGGGGCTATCCCGAGTGGCTGGATTATTGCGAGGACCTGCTGTTCGATTTCGCGCTGCGCGATGCAGGCTATCGCTTTGCCTTTGCCCGGGAC
This sequence comes from Anaerolineae bacterium, assembly GCA_007118555.1. Classification (GTDB taxonomy): domain Bacteria; phylum Chloroflexota; class Anaerolineae; order UBA1429; family UBA1429; genus UBA1429. Next base: position 2,357 of record SKRJ01000315.1, read on the forward strand.
GCCGTGGTGCATTTTCGACCGCGGACCGATCTCGAGTCCTATTACCGCCAGTATTACCGCTATGCGCGGGGCGACGGCAAGGCCGATTTCTGGCGCTATCGCCACGCGCTGCGCTATGGCACCTATCTTGTGGGGGTGCCCTTGCTCATGCGGCTCGCGCTGCGAAATCCCGCCTGGCTGCTCTTGGGTGGGGCCGGGGCCTGTGCCATGCTGCGTGGCAATTATCGTCGCTTGGCGCCCCACCTCGAGGGGCTGTCGCGCACAGACCGGCTCAGGGCGTTGGCCTGGGTGCCTGTGATCCGCATCGTGGGGGATGTGGCCAAGATGCTTGGGTATCCGGTGGGCGTCTGGTGGCGGCTGCGCCACGGGCCGTCGGGATCCTGGCCCAAGCGCCAGCTCTAGCGCACAGGGAACAGAGCGCATGGCTGGGGCGTCTGTAGGATAGGTTCTGTTCCATACGGGGAGAGACCGTGCTCGACTTGGGGATCGTGATCGTCAACTATAATACCCGCGAGGATCTGGCCCGCTGCCTCGATTCGCTCGCCGCCAGCGAGGGACGCGACCGC
>SKRJ01000407.1 GCA_007118555.1 Anaerolineae bacterium
CCACCAGGGCGAGGCGCCGCCTATGGGCGCGGCCCCGGCTGCGGCCGCGATCCTGCTGAGCGAGAACGGCCAGGAGCCCCGCCGGCACCCCCAGCAGCCAGGCGCCCCGCGAAAAGGTGAGCACGATAGCCAGCGCGATGGCGGCGGCGCCCAGCGCGTACAGCCAGCGCCGCCAGCGGCCCCCTCCCCACAGCCCGACGGCCAACCCCAGGGGCAGGAACCGCCCCAGGTAGAGGGCCAGGTTGTTGGGCGAGCCAAAAAAGGCTCGCGCCCTGCGCACGCCCTCGGCGCGAATGACGCCCTCGGCCGTGGGGTAGCGTGCCAGGGCATAGAGGGCCAGGGCCGCCGCCGAGGCAAAGAACAGATCCACGCGCTGCCGCCAGGCGCGCCGATTCTGAGGGGCCATGCGCAGCAGCCCATAAAGCAGCGCCGGCTCGGCGATGACCAGGCGAAACTCGCGCCAGGCCACCCGCTGGTACTCGGACAGGCCCGCGCTGACGGCGCCCCACAGCACATACAGCAGCACCAGCGCATCCAGCAGCAGGAAGCGTCGCGGCTCGGCGCCTCTCGCCTTGTGCGGACCGGCGAGCAGGGCATGGCCCAGGCGGGCCGCCACCGCGATCAGTAGCACGATCTCGACGATAGAGAATCGGCCGGGCCCCAGGGCCACCTGCATGGGCGCCAAAGGGACTGCCGCTATCGTGAACAAAAGCGCCAGGTCGGGCCGGAACAGGGCGCCCAATCCATAGCAGGCCAGCAGAGCCAGGCGCAGGTTGCCCAGGGGCGCCACGAGCCCCGCTATCAGGAGCACCGCCAGCGCGCCCACCTGCACCGCCTCCGGCAGGCGGCGATAGCCTACGAGGCCCCTCCGCCAGGCTCTTGGCCAGCCGAGCGGGACGATGCCTCGCCAGATGTCGGCCGCGAGCCACGCGGCAACGGCCAGGCCGACCAGCGTCTGGATATAGAGCCCTATCGGCCGCGCCTGATTCCCCACCTGTATGGCGGTGACGGCGCCCAGTTGCTCTGTCGTGCCCACCATGTACATGGGATAGATCGCGGGCGATTGATGCCGCGCCAGCCAAGTCCGCTCGACCCCGTTCGAGGTCCCCTCCAGCGAGAGCAGCATCTCACCGTTGCCCACCACCTCCAGCTCGCCCTCGGCCAAGCCACGCTCCAGCCACAGCGCCAGATGGCTCCCCCAGTAGCTGAGGACAATGGATTGTGGCACACCAGAGTTGTCATTCGTCTCTCTGGTCATGGGGTGCAACCCCGGATAGTTGACCTGGTCGGCGGGGCCTGAGGGCTGATTCTGCAACGCGGTCAGCAAGGGGCGTGGGTTTCCGTGGGCGTCGAGAAGGCTGAGCCCCCAGAGCGGATCGTCCAGGGCTGCGTCGGGCTGGAGGTGCAACGTGACGAACAGCGTCATCCAGGGCCATTCCTGCCGGACGCGCTGCCGGGCGACTTGGAGCCGCTCTGCCTGTAGAACAGGGGCATCGTTGCCTAGAGGCGACGGCCGGCCCTGCCAGTCGTCGGGCAGCGCTACCCAGCCGCCGTCCAGGGCCCAGATCGGTTTGTGCCCCTCGCCGCGCCGCAGCATCTCTTGCCGCAGCAGAATGGCCCGCGAAAAGTTGAGCACCTCCGGCGCTACACGTCGGTCATACGGGTCCGACCAGAACCCATATGCCTTGATGCCCAGCACGTCAAAGTGCTCTCCGGCTCCCCGGCGATAGATCTCTTGCAGATAGCGCACGTCGCTCAGGTTGCGGCCGCCCTCCTCGAGATTGGGCGCCAGCCCACCGGCGACGATGAGGGCGTTCGGGTCGGCGGCGCGAATGGCCGGGGCTGCGGCGGTCAGCAGAGCCACATAGCCCGCCGGATCTACCTCGCCCCGGCCCCAGTGGGGGTGTATGTTGGGTTGATCCCAGATCTGGTAGGCCAGCACATGATCGCGATAGCGCTCGGCAAAGCCGGCGGCAAAGCGAGCATAGTCCCCATAGTCCTGCGGAGGCGCGTGGGGGTTCTCCTGCTCGCGAGGCGACCGCGCCCAGGCCGGGGCGCCATCCAGCACGGCGATGACGGTGAACCCCTGCTCCCGCACCATCTCCAGGGCATGGTCCCAGCGGCCCCACTCATAGACGCCCGGCGCTGTCTCGATCTCGCTCCACGCAAACCGCTGCCGCAGCGTGCCATAGCCCAGATCGCGCAGGCCTTGTAGCGCCTGCAGCATCTCGCGGTTGGTAGGATAGCGCTCCAGGGCGACATTGATCCCCGTACGCGGGGTCATCAGAGGCGGTTGATCGAGGGCCAGGCCGCTCTCGATGCCCCGCTGTGCCACGCGATAGGCCTGGATATCCTGGGCCATGAACGCCAGCAGGACCAGGAGCACGACGGCCCGCACGGCGATGCCAGGGAGTGCCCACCTTGGCCGACGCCTTCTGCGCTGCTGAGGCTGGGACTCTACCACGGCTCAGTCGCCTCGGGGCTCGCGGCGCTGCAGGTGTACCAGTAGGACCGAGACGTCCGATGGATTGACGCCCTCGATGCGCGAGGCCTGGCCGACGGTCTCGGGCCGGTGGGTCGTCAGACGCTCTTGCGCCTCGATGCGCAATCCCTCCAGCGCGGCATAATCCAGATCATCGGGGATGTAACGGTCCTCCAGACGTTGGGCGCGCTCGACCTGCGTGCGCTGCTTACGGATATAGCCCTCGTAGCGGATTTCCAGCTCGACCTGCTCGATGACGTCCTCCGGGAGCGGGCGCTCGGGGGGCACGAACCGGCGCACCAGATCCCAGGTGGCGCCGGGGCGACGGAGCAGGTCATAGGCGGGCACGGCCTGCCGGAGTGGCTCGAGCCCCTGTTGCCGGAGATGGGCGTTCACGACGTCGGGCTGCAGGCGCACCTGTTTGAGGCGCTCGATCTCCG
>SKRJ01000143.1 GCA_007118555.1 Anaerolineae bacterium
GCGAGATGCTGATCTGGGGCGGGACCGCCACCGCCGGCCGCACCAATACCGGCGGACGCTATGACCCGGCCACCGATACCTGGGCGGCTATGAGCACCACAGGCGCGCCAACGGCCCGGGCTACGCATACGATGTTGTGGACGGGGCGCGAGATGGTGGTGTGGGGCGGCTTTAGCGGCACCACCCGGACCAACACGGGTGGGCGCTACGACCCGGCCACCGACACCTGGTCGCCCACAGACACTGCGGGGGCGCCCAGCGCCCGCTCTGATCACACGGCAGTGTGGACCGGGCGGGAGATGCTGGTCTGGGGCGGCTTTAGCGGATCGAGCCGGACCAACACCGGCGGCCGCTACAACCCCGCCACGGACACCTGGACGCCCATGGGCACCAGCGGCGCCCCCGCGGCCCGCGACTATCATACGGCGGTGTGGACCGGGCGGGAGATGCTGGTCTGGGGTGGCTGGGACGGCGCCAGCCACTATAACACCGGCGGCCGCTACAATCCTGCCACCGACACCTGGACGCCCATGAGCACCGCCGGCGCGCCCAGCGCCCGCTACCGTCATACGGCGGTGTGGACAGGGCGCGAGATGGTGGTCTGGGGCGGTAACGTAGGGGGCCTCAACACGGGCGGGCGCTACAACCCGGCCACGGACACATGGGCGCCCACGAGCACCACAGGCGCGCCGAGCGCCCGAGACCGTCATACCATGGTATGGACAGGGCACGAGGTGCTGGTCTGGGGCGGGAGCGCCGAGAGCCGTACCGACACCGGCGGGCGCTACCTTCCGGCCACCGATACCTGGGCAGCCACGAGCACCGCCGGCGCGCCCGCGGCCCGCTACAATCACACGGCGGTGTGGACCGGGAGTGAGATGTTGGTGTGGGGCGGTTTTCGCGGCTCTCCACGGCTCCATGACTCTGGTGGGCGATGGTCTTTGGGCCTGCCCTGCCGGAGGTGCCTGCCGCTGGCGCTGCGGCGGTAGAGGCGGCGTACACGGCGACCGCGGGCCTGACGTATCATAGTCTGGCGCCACGATGGCGTGCCGCTCCATCATGAGCGCAGTCACGGGCGCCAGCTCCTAGCGCGCAAAGGGGCATGATCTTTGGGGGCGATATCGCCAAGGTCGGGTTCTATGCGGCGCTCATCCGCCACCGGGTGGACCTGAGCGCTGTCAAACCGCGCCTGCTGGATGACGATTTCTGCTATGCTGCGGTGATGAACCAGCACAACTCTGGTCAAAAGAGCCCCCACGCCAGTACGGACGCCGCCTGGGACAGTGACGCCTTCTGGGCGCAGGGCGCCCAGGCCGCCGGCATCGTGCGCTGACCTGACGGTAGCGGCGCTAGCCTGACGGCATCAGACAAGGGCCTCCCGGGAGCATACTCTTGGGAGGCCGTTCCGATTCATCCGCTGCGTCGCGCAAGCAGACGTTGCAGTCAGGGGCATCGATGCGTTCCGTGTGTTCCATAGGCTCCGAATTGACGCGCTACCCTGCTCATGCTACCCTTGCTCGGCTATGGGATACAGTAGTTCTGGGGAGGAATCGATATGTCGCGTTGGCTGATCTGGGTACTATTGGGCGCGGTGCTGCTGTTGGGGGCGTGCCAGCCTGGCAGACGCGAGGCCGCGCTGCCCGACGAGAGCACTCCCACGCCGCCGCCGGCCACCGTCACACCGGCGGCCACGGCCACGCCCATGCCAACACCCGAGCCCCTGACGCCCACGCCGGAACCCACCGATGCGCCCGTCTGGCCGGCGCTGGACCCGCTGGACCCCGCGCCCGAGACATGGGGCGCGCTTGAGCAGTGGCTGGTGGATGCCTGGCTGGAGGGGCGCAATCCCGCCGAGGTGCAGGCCGCGCTCCAGGACGCCGGGTGGCAGCACAGCAGCAATGAGCTACGCACCGCGGACCTGACGGGCGACGGCCTCGACGAGTGGATCCTCCTGCTGCACGATATCACCCTGGACGAAGACGTGTTTATCCCCGTCTTTGGCGCGCCGGGCGACCTGTGGGTGCTGGACGGCACGGGGCTGCTCTATGAGCACAACGCCGAAACCGATGTCCCCACCTTTGAGGCTCCACTGCTGCCCGAGTTGCTGGACCTGGCCGACCTCACAGGCAACGGCCTGCCCGAGCTGATCGTGATGGACAGCGACTGTGGCGCCCACACCTGCTTTGGGTTCATCCGGGTGATCGGCCTGACCGATGGGGAGCCGCAGAGCCTGGTGCAGGGCGCTGCCCCGGCCGATGACTGGATCGAGATCTCGTTCCCCGACGTATGGATCGAGCCGTTCCAGGGCCAGGACGCCCTGCATGTGCATGGTGGCCACATTGGCTCGGTGGGCGCCGGCATCATGCGCTCCTACACCGAGGTGTGGGCCTGGGACGGTGACGCCATCGTTCTACAGGAGACCCTCCTGGATCCCACCGACTATCGCCACCTGATCCTCTACGAGGGCCTCGATGCCATGGCCGCGGGCGATCTGGCCCGGGCCGCCGAGCTGTTCGAGGAGGCGGTCATGTCGCCCGATCTCGAGACCATGTCGTTCATGGGTGAGGATCCGGACGAGCTCGAGGCAGCCATTCGCCAGTTTGCCGGTTTCCGGCTGATCCTGGTGCGGCTGCTGCAGGAGGACGAGGCCGAGGCCGAGTCGGTGCTGGCCTGGCTCGAGGGCACCGACCCTGACGCGCCGCTGACGCTGGCGGCCCGCCGCCTCGTGGAGGAGTGGGCCGGCCCCGAGGAGATGGCTACCCTGTGCGCCGCGATCCAGAGCGATCTCGAGACGTATGTCGAGCCCACGGGCCCCCTCGAGTACCAGGGCTATGGCAATCCCAGCCTGACGGCGGAGGATGTCTGCGAGCTATCGTAGCGAGCGACAGTCGCGCTCTACAGGAAACGGAAA
>SKRJ01000178.1 GCA_007118555.1 Anaerolineae bacterium
AGCCGTTCCAGGGCGGCAGGGAGCTCGTCCAGCGCCACGCTAAAACGGGCGGCCAGTTCGCGGCCGAGGCGGCTCTTGTGACGGTAATCCCGCACGGCGCGCAGGCCGCACAGAAACGTGACCCGCGCCTGCCCCTGATGGCGCTCCCAGCGCTCGATGTGGATCAGGCCCACCTCGCCGCTGGTGCGCGGATGGGTGCCGCCGCAGGCCGAATGATCAAACTCGGGGATCGAGACCACGCGCACGAGGCCCTCTACCTGGGGCGCCTTGCGCAGCGGCACCGATGAGAGCGCGGCCTGGTCGTATTGCGCGATCTGGATCGGGCGCCCCTCCGTTACAATCCGGTTGGCCAGCTCCTCGGCCTCGTCGAGGTCGCTTGTCGATAGCTCGGCACAATCCAGATCGATTGTGCTGGCGACGGGCCCCAGGTGAAAAGAGACGGTGTGGGCGCCCAGCGTCTGGCCAAAGGCCCCCGAGAGGATATGCTGTCCGGCGTGTTGCTGCATATGGTCCTGGCGTCGCGCCCAATCGATCTGGCCCCGGACGCTGTCCTCGGCCAGAGGAGCCTCCAGCACGTGCACGATCTCGTCCCGGCTCTCGACCACGTCCAGTACCCGCACATCATTCAGGCGCCCCGTGTCGTGGGGTTGGCCGCCCGAGGTGGGGTAAAAGCAGGTGGCGTCCAGCACGACGGCCGGGCGTCCCTCCCACTCGAGGCGCTGCACGACCCGCGCGTCAAAACTCTGTTGGTATGGATCGTGCCAGAAGAGGCGTTCGGTCAGGGCCACAGACAAACTCCCTTGAGCCAGGTGATCTGCTCTTTTTTGTGCCAAAGGATTATAACATACCCCCCGTTGCGTTACCACTTGCTCTTGATTGACATATCGAAACCTGCTAATCTTGTGCCAGGCACACATGCTCGCTCTCTCGGAGGCCGGAAGGAGGCCAGTACCATGAGCCTGATGGGGCTGGACATTGGCACCAATGGGTGCCGCGCCCTGGTCGTCTCGCAAAGAGGTCCCATCCTGGCCAACGTGGGCCGGGCCTATGATTCCGGCGCCACCAGCGCGCCCTGCGAGCTGGATGTGCGCCCCATCTGGGCCGCCGTCAGCAGCGCGATCAAGGAGGCCGCCGGCCGCGCCAGCAAGGACCCGATCACGGCGCTGGCCATCGCGTCGGTGGGCGAGGCGATCACGCCCCTCTCGCGGGAGGGCACGGTGCTGGCGGGCTGCCTGCTGGGCCACGATCCCCGGGGCAGCGACAATCTGGCCCGCGCGGTCGAACGCCTGGGGCAGCAACGGTTCCATGACATCACCGGGCGGGTCCCCGGGCCCTCCCACACCCTCTCCAAGCTCTGCTGGCTGCGCGAGAACGAGCCCGATCTCTACCGGGACACCTGGCGTTTTAGCCTGGTCGGCGGGCTGGTGGCTCACCTGCTGGGGGGTAGCACCCAATGCGACTATTCGCTGGCCGGGGGCACCCTCTGTTTCGACATGCGGCAAAAGTCCTGGTCGCGGGATGTGCTTTCTGCCTGCAGCGTCTCGCCGGCCAAGCTGCCCGAGCTGGCCACGGCAGGCACTCGCATTGGCACGGTGGCGCCCCGCATCGCCCACGAGCTGGGCCTGCCCTCACAGGTGGGCATTGTCCTGGGCGGGCACGATCTTGCGTGCAACGCCCTGGGGGCCGGCGTCGTACGCAACGGGCTCGCGGCCCTGGCCCTGGGCCCTTCGGTGCACCTGACGCCCGCGTTCCACGCCGTGCCCCTGGTCTCGATGTTGCTGAGCGAGGGCCTCAGCCTCGAGTACCATGTGGTGCCCGATCTGTTGCTCACCGACTATTACATGCGGGCGGGCGGCGCCTGGGTGCGCTGGTTCGCCAGCCGGCTCACGCCCCTGGAGCAGCGAGAGGCCACCCGCCGGGGCATCAGCCTGTATCGCACCCTGCTGGAGGAGATGCCCGAGGAGCCCACCGGTCTGCTGGTCGTGCCGCCCCGCTACGAGCCTGCGCTGCAGCCGGGCGCTATCCAGGGCCTGACCCTCGAGACCGAGCGGGGTGAGCTGATCAAGGGCCTGCTAGAGGGGATCATGCTGCATCTGGGCGCCGGACAAGAGCGCCTGGAGCGGATCGGCGTGAGCGTCGAGCGCTATCGGGCCACCGGCGGCGGCGCCCGCTCTGACGCATGGCTCCAGCTCTGCGCCGACGTGCTGGACCGCCCCGTGGAACGCATCCGCACCGAGCACACCGCTGCCCTGGGGGCCGCCCTGCTGGCGGGGGTGGGCTCGGGGGCATTTGGGAGCCTGCGCGAGGCAGCCGAGCGGCTCTCCTGGCCCGAGCAGACGTTCGAGCCCGAGCCCCGCCGCGCCCGCATCTATCGCCAGAGGCTGGAGCAACTCGCCGAGCTGATCCCGACGCCGCAGCCGGCGGTGGACCAACGGGGCTCGTAGCCGCTACGTCAGTCCGTCCCACACCATGGCCAGGGCGTCGCGGCGAAATCCGAGCGACGCCAGCATCGCCTGCACCGGTGCCTCTAGCGGGGACGCGCCGTTCCAGCGATGGACCAGCAGCCGTGTGGGGCGCGTGGCCAGCCCGCCGGAGCAGGTCAGATGCGCCAAACAGAGGGACACCGCCTCGGCTGCCAGCTCGTCGCCCACGCCTGGCAGGGTAGTCCAACGCGCCCCGCCATGCTCATACAGCAGGATGGGGACGCCGCTCTGCAGCACGACATAGTTGGACGGTATGCGATCAAAGCGATAGGGGTTGCCCCGCCCTTCACCATGCGTCCGCCGTGCGCCGCATCTTTTGCGTACAACTGTCCAGTAGCTCCATCGCGCGATCCAGCGCTTGGGCGTTCCTGTTATCCACGCCGTCCACATAGTGATAGGTCGCCTGCACACAATCCCCCATGGC
>SKRJ01000300.1 GCA_007118555.1 Anaerolineae bacterium
GTTACACGGCCACCGAGTTGCGTCAGGAGCTGGAGGCGGCCGGTTTTCACGTGCAGGATCAGACGGCGATCGTGCACCATCCACGCCTGATGGCGACGGCCATGGCCCGCGTGGGGCGCATCATTCGCTGGAGGCCGCTCATCGGCGCCATGCAGCGAGTTTTGCTGGCCATGCAGCGGTTCGAGACGACGCGGTGGCGGTATGCCACGGGCTGTTTTCTGGCGGCGCTGGCCGTCAAGCCCGTCGAAGAGCTCGCGTAATGCGCAAGCCCAAGCCGCTGCCCCGCAGGCTTCTCTGGTCGGCCTATACGGCGTGGCACGCCCGTCAGGACACCAGATTGCCCTATTGGCCTGCTGAAAAGCTCGAGGCCCTGCAGAACGCCCGGGTGCGCCGAACCGTGCGTTTCGCGTATGACACCGTCCCCTACTATCAAGAGCTCATGGATCGCGAAAAGGTGACGCCTGAGCAGATCCGCAGCGCACAGGATCTCCGCAGGCTGCCCATTGTCGAATCCGATGCACTCACGCTGGCCCCCGAGCGGTTTCTGTCAAGCCGCTATCGCCCCGACTCGGGCGTTACCGTCCTTTCCAGCGGTGTTTCGGGCAATCGCAAGACGGTGTCCTGGAACGCCGCGGGGCTCTTTCAGACGCTGGCCAGCAAGCACCGTTACCGCCAGGTGCTGCGGCACTATGTAGGCTCCACGTATGGCTATCGAGAGATGGCCGTCTCCAATGCCATGAATGTGGGCGCCGTCATGCGCGACTTTTACAGGGGGCACGCCTGGTTTCCGCAGACTGTCGAGTTCGAGCGTGACCGCGCCCTGGTGAGCCAGACTCAGGACGAGATCGTGGCCAAGGTCAACGCCTTTCGACCCGAGGTGCTGGCGGGCTCGGGGGCCTATCTGGGGGCTCTGTTCCGCTATGCCTGGACCAATGACCTGCCTGTGCATCATCCCAAGATCGTATGGTACGGCGCCAGCAACATGTCTCCCCATGATCAGGCATTGATCGAGGAGCAGTACGGCATCCCTGTCATCTCGTCCTACCAGGCTGCCGAGATGCTGCGTATTGGCTATCAATGCGAGCTGCGGCAGGGATTTCACATCTGCACCGATCATGTGGCCTATCGCGTCGTGGACAACGAGGGGCGGGATGTGGCGCCGGGCGACACCGGCCGAATCGTGCTCACCAGTCTGATCAGCCGTGGTACGGTCCTCATCAACTATGCAATCGGCGATCTGGTGGTGCAGGGCTCCAAACCGTGCGGCTGCGGTCGCACCCTGCCTGTGATCGACGCGATCGAGGGACGGGCCTTTGACCTGATTGTGCTACCCGGTGGACAGCGTATCCATATGGATGTGCTCTTTAAAACGTTTGCCCACAGAAAGCGGATTGTGCAACTTCAACTCGAGCAGTTTACCCTGGATCGGTACAAGCTGCGGGTTGTTCCCGACGGCACGATGGCGTGGAACGAGTTGCGGGCCGCCATCGATCGCCAGCTCCGCGCAAAGATAGCGCCCGATGTGCGTCTTGCCATCGAGCGCTGCGACTATTTGCCCATCGAGACGTCCGGCAAGATCAAGGCCTGCGTCTCCCATATTCGATAAGAGAGAGAGCCACATTGTGTCGCTGAGCGTCATCATCCCCATCTACAACGACAGCGCGAATCTGGCGCGTTGCTACCAGGCGTTGGCCGCCTCCAGCAGACGGCCCGAGCAGGTGATCGTCGTGGATGACGGCTCCAGCGAGCCCCTGCCTGCCCCGCCCCCCACCCTCAACGTGAAGGTTCTGCGCCTCGAACCGGGGCCGCAGGGCTCGTACGTTGCGCGCAATCGTGCGCTGCGGGACGCCACCGGGGATCTGATCGTATTTGTGGATGCTGACGTCACGGTGCACGCCGATGCGCTGGAGCGCATGGAGCGCCTGATGGCCGAGTCGCCCGAGGTGGCGGCCGTCTTTGGCTCTTATGACGATGCGCCAGGCGATGGACTCTGGATCTCGCGTTACAAGAACCTGGCGCACCATTACGTGCATCAGCATGGCAGACGCGAGGCCGGTACCTTTTGGACGGGCCTGGGGGCCATTCGGCGCGATGTGCTCCTGGCCATGGGCGGGTTTGACACCAGCGCCAGCACCCTGCGCGATATCGAGCTGGGCATGCGCATGCGCCGCGCCGGGCTATCGATTCGACTCGCGCCCGAGATTCAGGGCTCTCACAACAAGCGCTGGACGCTGGGACGGATGATCCGCTCGGATGTGCTTGATCGCGCCGTGCCCTGGACACGCCTCATCGTACAGAACCGTCAGCTCTCGCCCGACCTGAACCTGGATCGCAGCAGCAGGGCCTCATCGGTGCTGACGTGGGTCGCCGTCGCCATGTTGCTGCTCGCGCCGTGGCAGCCGTTGGCACTGCTTGGGGCTGGCGCCGCTCTGATGTCTGTGCTGGTCATGCACCGAGACCTCTACGCCTTTATGTGCAGACAGGGTGGCATCCTCTTTGCGTTGGGTTCCGCAGGCTTGCACCTGCTCTATCTGTTGTACAGCAGCGCGACCTTTGGGCTGGTCGCTGCTTACACGCTCTGGACGCAAAAGAGAGCTACCTCCGACTCCAAGGATGCTGACCCGTCCCTCTCCTGACCAGCCAATAGCTGCTTATGTCTACTTGATTTGCTCATTGACAGTTTATGGTCGCCCGGACTATACTGGCAATGTAGGTACTGTCTGGCTCGCTGAGACGGATGTCTCCGAGTTGCGTGACGATATGTTGAGCATCCTTCGCTCCCTTGGGGTGCTCAATCATCAGGCCAATGAGAGTGGGTAACTTGTCGTTATCTGACCTGGCTTGTGGACTCGGCATCCCCTGCCGAGTCTGGCAGCGCCCTCACATCTTTTGTGACTCGCTCTGA
>SKRJ01000048.1 GCA_007118555.1 Anaerolineae bacterium
CGCTTTGCGCTGTATATGGTGGCCGCGTTGCGCGATGACCATGAGGTCAGGCTGTTCGCGAGAAAGCCGGTGCCCGAAGATAGGGCCGACCTGCCGTTGATCCAGGGCGATCTGAACAGCTACGAAGACTGTGTCCGCGCCGTACAGGGTGTGGACGTGATCCAGCATCTGGGCGCGGTGCCCTGGCCCAGCGACGATCCCCGCGCGCGCGAGCGGATCCAGTCGATGGGGCGCGAGCTCCCACCCTTTGATGACACGATGAAGACGAACATCATCGGCACCTACTATCTCATGCACGCAGCAGCAGAGGCGGGCGTCAAGATGGTGGTGATGACCGGGTCTAACTGTGCCTTTGGGCACTGCGGACACATCGGCGACTTTCCTTTCCAGTACATGCCGCTGGACGAGGAGCATTCGTCGGACATCATGAGCTCGTACTCGTACACCAAGCTGGTAGGCGAAGAGCTGCTGGCCTGGTACACGCGGGCCCATGGCATCCGTACGTACATCACGCGCCCGGCACAGATCTACCCGCCCGAGGGGTTGGAGACGTATGCGCGAAACGTGCAACCGGCGACCGACTGGAGCGGCGCTTTTTGGGGGTATGTGGCCAGTGAGGATCTGGCCGAGATGCAACGGCTTCTCATGGAAAAGGCCGACATGCTGCCTGAGCATGCCGTGTTTGTCGCCAATGCACTGGATACCCTGGCGCTGGAGCCGTCACGCGAGCTGGTGGAGCGTTTTCGTCCCCAGTGGCTGCCCATGGCGCAGGAGTTGGAGGGGCACCAGGCCTTTTTCTCCATGGAAAAGGCCAAACGGCTGCTGGACTGGGCGCCCAGGCACTCTTGGCGTGAGTATGCCTGAGGATGATGTCCGGGTGTTCTGGGCATCGGGTTGGATGAAATGGACATGCCATGGCATAGCTACTTGATGCGCAGAGATCCCAGCACGCTTGCCCTGCTGAAAAGGCTGTGCATAATAGGGCCATGGATGCACCACGACGACACGGCGCGCAACAGAGGCGCGAGCCCGGCACGGGTCGCGAACGATGGCTGGGGGTTGCCATCCTGCTCCTGGGTCTGCTTGCATACGTCCCGGGCGTTGTCAACGACCTGCCCTATATCGTGGAGGCCGATGAGGCATATTTCTTTGGTCGGCACGCCGCTCGGATCGCTGCGACGGGGGACCTGAACCCGGGTTGGTATGGGCATCCGGCATCGACGGTCATCTATCCGGCAAGCTGCCTGTACCGGGTGTGGTACGCCGCGGGCCACGGGGGCTCGCTGTTTGGCCCCGCCCCGGGGCTACTGACGCTGTTCGGGGAGCAGACCTGGGTGTTTCTCCTCTTGGGCCGGCTCGTGTCGGCTGCCTACGCCGTAGGCGCCGTGTGGCTGGTGTACCTGTTGGGGCGGCGCCTGTTCCACCGCCGGGTCGGGCTCCTGGCCGCGGCCCTGCTTGTGCCGGTACCGGCGCTCATCCGGCTATCTCAGCTCTTGCGCAACGACAGCGCCACGGTCTTTTTCACGGCGTTGGCGCTCCTGGCCATCGTTCGGGCCATGGAGAGTCCCACCCTGCGACGGCAGGCAGCAGCGGGCCTGGCCTGCGGGCTGGCCATCTCGACCAAGTACTACCTGGGGATACTGGCGATCACACTGCTGCTGGCCAATGGCGTGATGCTCTGGCGAGGGCGGCGTGATAGGGCACACTTGCAGGAGACGCTGGCAGGCGTGGCGGTGGCGATGGCCTGCGTGGTCCTTGGGTTTGTCGCGTCGACGCCCTTTTTCGTACTGGACCTGCAGACGGCGTGGAGCGACATTGTGAGAGAGATGCGCCCCACGCACCTGGGAGCCGATGGGCTCTCGCCCGTGCAGAATCTGTGGTGGTACAATAGCGTGGCGTTGCCATCAGTCTGGGGTTGGGGGCGCTATGTACTATCGCTGGTGGGCATAGGTTGGATCGCCTGGCGGGGCACGACCGCGACACGGCTGCTCCTGGTTTTCACCGCACTGTTCCTGATAGGCATCAGTGGGTCGCCCCTGCACTGGGAGCGGTGGATCTTTCCCACGCTGCCGGTATTCACCATCGGCGCGGCGGTGGCCATCGACCAGGGCGTACGATGGTTGCGGCAACAGCGCGGCCTTTCACCGCGTACGGGAGGCTATCTGTTCGCACTGTTCGCCCTGGCCATCAGCATCGCGCCTCTGGCCGAGACGGTGCCCGTCCTGGTGCGGCAAGTCCGCCCCAGCACCATGGTCCAGACACGGCACTGGTTGGATGAGAATGTCGCCACGGACACGATCATTGCCCGGGAGTGGTATACATTTCCGGCCGATGGCGCCCCCTGGCAGTTGGTGGGAGGGTTCGCCCTCGGCCAACAGTCCGTAGAGCATTATGTCGAGCAAGGCGCCACGCTCTTGATCACGAGCAGCGGCATGTACAATCGCTTCTATGCCGAGCCGGACCGCTACCCCGCGCAGATCGATTTCTATGAGGAGCTGGATGCGCGGGCTACCAGTATCTATGTGGCGGCGCCCGATCGCTGGACCGGAGGTCCAACAGTCAGAGTCTACCGCATCACGCCCGACGGTCCCTAGCCAGATCTACCCTACTCGCAGGCCCAATCCACGTACCACTGCTCTTCGCAACGATAGTAGATGAGGGTCACGCGCTTGCCGCAATCGGTGCGAACGAGCCAATGGACACTGCTGGAATAGCTTTCCGCCCAGTGGCAGAGCACCTCTGCTACGCTGTGGCGGCGGTTGCACCACCAAAAAGCGGTGGGACGACCCGACTCGCACACCTGAACGATGACGGGGAGCCCCGTCAGAACACTGTTCATACTTCCCCCTGATGTCGGATGATAGTCGTGCACACAGAGCATGCACTCTGTGTGTACACC
>SKRJ01000189.1 GCA_007118555.1 Anaerolineae bacterium
CCTGATTCTCGGCGGGCACCGGCTCCCCCTGCCGCGCGCGCTGCAACAGGTCAAAAGCGCGCTCCACCATCTCGATGGTCGGTTGGCGCACCGTCGTCAGAGGGGGGCGGCTATTGGCTGCGGCGGGAAGGTCGTCAAACCCCATCACCGAGATGTCGTCCGGCACATGCAGTCCGCGCTCGCGCAGGGCCAGGATGGCCCCCATGGCCATGTTGTCGTTGGCGCAAAATACCGCGGTGGGCGGTGTCGGCTCCTCGGCCAAAGTCTGCGCCGCCTCATAGCCCGATTGCCAGGACCAGCGCCCCTCCCGCACCAGCGTCTCATCGGGCGTGATCTCGGCCTCCAGCAGCGCATCGCAGTAGCCCTGGTAGCGCAGCCGGTTCTGGCTGAGATCGGTGCCCGAGACATAGGCGATGCGGCGATGGCCGAGCTCGCAAAGGTAGCGCACCGCGGCGAGGGCGCCGCCGTAATTGTCCGAAGCGATGCAGGGGACCGTACCTTGCGACGTGTCTTCGAGGAGCGATTCCACGACCACAGTGGGAATGTCCAGAGCCTGGATAAAGGGGAGATAGGCGCTCACCGAGCGCGGGCTCATCAGCATCAGCGAGCCTACGATGCCGTGGCCGATGAACTGGGAGAAACCGATCTCGCTGTCGAGGATGGGCCGCGTGAGTACCATGATGCCCAGATCGAGCCGCTCGGCAACGCCGCCCACGTGCGAGAGCAGATCGAGACTGCGGGGATCGGTCAGGCGCGGGATGACGACGCCCACCACCGAGGAGCCACCTGCCGCCAGCGACCGCGCCGAATAGTTGACCACATAGCCCAGCTCGGCGATCGCCTCTAGCACCCGCTCCTTGACCTCGTCGCTGACGCCACGCTGCCCGTTGATCACACGAGAGACGGTCTTGAACGAAACGCCCGCTCTCTGTGCAACGTCCTTGATTGTGGGGCGCTTTTGGGCCATGCTTGTCTCGTCTCTGCTGATGACGGCGGTGTCGTTCTCCGCAAGAGTCCAATCGCCGGGATTGTAACACTCTCTGACAACGTTGTCAACTATGTCGGAGGATCATCGATTGTTTTCAAATGGCAACGCTCTGGCCAGGCCTGGAAATCGCGTCAGATGCATGGTGACGTCGCATGTCGTGACCCCTGGCGTGTGCCGCCCTTGCCCCCATAGGGGGCGCAGATAGAGAGGGCGCGCGGGGCACGCGCCGAGCTTGACACCCATACGGGGCTGTGCTACCATGCTCCCGTTGTCTGCGAAATGAATAGGGACGCTCATCAAGAGGGGTGGAGGGACCTGGCCCTGCGAAGCCCCGGCAACCTGACGGTCTAGCTCTCGGCATTGCGCTCGGGGCGTCCGCTCTGGTGCCAATTCCGGCAGGCGACCGGGAGCGCCTGAAAGATGAGAGTGTGCGTGCAACCTCCCTGGCGGGAGCTTTTTTTTGCCTGTCGCTGAAAGGACCCCATGACCGAAACGCCTGCCTCTCCACATAGCGATCTCGCCTGGCTGCCCCTCGTGTTCGGTGGCCTGCCCCACACCGAGGTCGCAGAGGCGTGGGAAGCCCTCTTGAGCCGCTTTCCCGAGATCCCTTGCTGGCCCCGCCTGCCGCGCAAGAGCTATCTGGAGAACATGTACACCCAGTATAGCGAGCGCTTCCCCGGTATTACCCTGGACGATGGCGCCATCTATGTCGATCGCCGCAAGGACATTGACCGGGGGCTCGAGAATCTCTACCTTGCCTATCTGGAAGACGACCTGGAATATGGGCGTATCAGCAGCGCCTATGCCGCTGCGCTGGACACCTTGCGGCGCGGCGACATTGCCTTCCAACAAGAGCCGCTGGCCATCCGTGGCGAGATCACCGGCCCGGTCAGTTGGGGTCACACCATCGTAGACCAGAACCATCGCCCCATTCTCTATGATGAGGTCATGGAGGATGCGGTCGCCAAGCATCTGCGGCTCAAGGCCGCCTGGCAGGAAGAGGAACTGGCGCGCTTTTGCCCGCGCACCATCACGATCGTCAACGAGCCCTATATGGCCTCCTTTGGCTCGACCTCGATCGCCCTGAGTTCCGAGCACACCATCGACCTCTTTGAGGATGTCTTTGCCAGCCTCAAGGGCCTCAAGGGGATCTATTGCTCCGGCGCGACCGATTGGTCGGTGCTGGTCCGAACGACCACCGACCTGCTCGCCTTTGACGCCTATGACTATGTTGCCAGCCTCGTCGACTATGCCGAGGAACTGGGCGAGTTTCTGGCCCGGGGCGGCATTCTCGTATGGGGCATCATCCCCGCCGGCACCCCGGCCCGCTCAGAGACGGTCGAATCGCTGGTGCGTCGCCTGGAGGACGGTATCGAGCTTTTGGCAGAGGCGGGCATTCCCCGCGATGCGCTGATCGCCCAGGGGATGATCTCGCCATCCACCAGTCTGGCGGCCCTCGGCGTCGAGTTGGCCGAGCAGGTGCTCGATCTGACGCAGCAGGTCTCTCTGACCCTGCGCGAGCGTTACGAGCCCGATGCCGAGCCATCATCCACGCCGCCCGAAAAAGACGAGTGAGAGGAGCCTGATTTGACCATTCTGGTTGTTGGTTCGGTGGCCGTTGACAATATCGAGACACCCCTCGGCAGCCGCTCGCGCATTCTGGGCGGCGCCTGCACCTACTTTGCGACGGCGGCCAGCCTCTATGACCGCGTGCGCATGGTGGGCGTCGTGGGCACCGACTTTCCGGAGGAGCACGTTGCCTTTTTCAAGGGCCGGGATATCGATACCGCTGGCCTGCAGGTTGTCGAGGGCGAGACCTTTTCCTGGAGCGGGCGCTATGGCGCGGACCTGAGCGATGCCGAGACGCTGGACACGCGGCTGAACGTCTTTGCCGATTTCCAGCCCGA
>SKRJ01000288.1 GCA_007118555.1 Anaerolineae bacterium
ACTGCAGGACAGGGCTATCGATGCCCGGTATGGCGATCTCGGCGATCTGCGCCGCCTTTTCCATGCTCAACTCGGTGGGGTTGAACTGCACAGGCAGCGTCTTGACCACATTGCCCTGGGCGTCCAGGCGCTCAAAGTAGGCTTGGGCGTATGCTTCTGGCATAGCTGGCTCTCAGCCGTCCTTTCGTCATCATCCCGATCGATTGCGGGCCGAGCCCAGACTGCGCTCCTCCTCGGCCTGTTGCTCGTCCCGCTGTATGGCCTCCAGGCGCGCGATCACGGCCTGCACGATCCGCTCCAACACCTCTGGGCTCAGCATGGCCGAGGCGTCGGTGACATTGACGTTCGTCATTACATCATTGATGCGTACATCGATCGGCATAAGGCTCCATCCCTCAGCTTATGGAAAAGCGTTGCAGGCGTTCATGGGCGATCTCCAGGGTCTCGATGCTGGCCTCGCTGGACATGGCATTGAGGCTCGGGCCGGACCACTTGATGGGCAGCCCCCGCTCGAATTTCCACGCCAAAACGGGGACCCGCGCCTCGTTGAGGAGCAGAATCAGGCCATCGCGGCGCTGTGTCTGGCCGCGCAACAGGTTGTCGTGCCACTCGCGCAGGACGGGATCCAGGGTCATCCCTCGCTTGAGGGTAATGTTGCTGAACGTAAAGCGGGTCGGGAACTTGTGCACGCGGTCATTGACGCCGCCCTCGTGATATTCCTCCACCTCGAGGGTGGATTCGAGGCCGCTGCACTCGGAAAAGCCCGCCACGGTGCGTGTGACGCCGTTGCTGTCGATGAGCTGTACGATAAAGTTGAATGCAGGCAACGGGTTGTCGGGACCGGCCATGAATCAGACCTCCGATATCTGCAGTTCGTCGGATGTGAGGCCCAGCCGCAGCACGATAAACTCGTAGGGCACGGTGGGCGCCACGCTCACCTCGGCGATCACCTGTCCATTGGCCTGGGCCTCGGGCGGCGTCGTGGTTTCGTCGCAGCGCACGTGATAGGCCGCGTCGGGCTGGTCGCCCAAAAAGGCGCCCTGCCGCCACAAACCATCCAACAGGCCCGTGATGCTCAGTCGCAACCCCATGCGTAGCTGATCGTCGTTGGGCTCGAATACGGCCCATTGCAGACCGTCCTGGAGCGCGACTGCCAGCATGCTCATCAGTCGCCGCACATTGACATAGCGCCAGGCCGATTGGCTGCTCATGGTACGAGCGCCATAGACCCGAACCCCGCGCCCGGGAAAGGCGCGGATGACGTTGATGCCGCGCGGGTTCATCGCCCCCTGCAGAGCGTCATCGACGATGGCGGCCACATCGTCCACAAAGGCCAGCGCGCGGTTGGCCGGCGGACGGAACACGCCGACCGACAGATCCGTGGCCGCATAGATGCCCGCCAGATGGCCCGAGGGAGGTACCAGGCGTCCCTGGGCGGCCCCGGGCGCCAATGGATCGCGCACCCGCAGCCAGGGGTAATAGAGCGCGGCGAACGCCGTGTCAAAGCGCGCACGCCAGCCCACGATGCCGCTGGTGTCCAGGTTGTCGCCCTGCGGCGTCAGGGGGGGATCGAGCAGGGCAAAGCGGTCGCGCAGCGTCTCGCACTGGGCGATCATCGCCTGTTGCCCATAGGCGATGTCGACACGATTCAAGATCGGCGGCAGGTCGATGGGCGTGAGCGCAACATCGCCCTGATCCTGAACCGCGGGCCCTCCGGCCCGCAGCGTCACCAGGTAGGGTCGCTGCTCGTACCTCTTGAGGCTGATCAGCAGATCGACCGTTCCGGGCAGCAACCCGGTCAGTGTAAAGCGACCGTCCAGATCGGTGATGGCCTGCTGCAGACCATCGCTGACCTCGGCGCCGGTGAGCGGCAGATCGGTCTCTGCGTCCACCACGCGCCCGGTCAGAGCAAAGCGCTCGATGGGTGTGCCCAGGGCGCATGGCTCGATCCGCCGCTGCGGCCTGCGTTGCACCAACGGCGGCGGCTCGGGATGGATGGTCAGATCAGGGATAGCCAGGATGCTGACCTCATCGATCTTGGCCAGAGCAGCCAGGCCAAACTCGCCGCCTTCTGGCGTACCAACCAGGTCATAGACATCCAGCGTGCGCAACCCGTTGGCGCCGCCGCCCAGTTGCCCGCGCCAGGGAAGCTGGGGCAGTACGAAAGAACCGCGGGCCTGCTTTAGGCGAATGAGTTGCGAGTCATTGTTCACCACGCTGATGGCATACCGGCTATGCTCCGGATCGGGCGCCAGCTCGCCAAAGCGCTCGGTTACCTGGTCTTCCTGCCAGACAAGCAGGGTGAATTCCAGGCTCTCGACACTGATGGGGTTGTCTACAGCGGCGAGATCGAGGCCGCTGCCGGCCAAGGCCTCGTTCAGGGTGAGCACGCCCAGCACAGGGTCTACGTGCTTGATGCGCCGCCGGACCCGTAGATGCGTCGCGTCACCAATCCTCTGCGACAGCCGAACCCAACTGCCCCTTTCAAAGCCGGTGATGGACGCAAGGGCCAACCGGTTGCCATCGCTGGGCAGCATCGGCAGAGGCACATGCTGGCTGGCGCCCAGGATGGCGCTCTGAAGCGAAATGGCGAGCCGATTGCCCCATGTGCCTTCATCGATAGCGTATCCCGTATAGGCAGCAGGGGTATTCTCCACCGGGGGATCGATCTGGGCCGGGATGGCGACGCTGGCTCGACGCGCGGCCTGCTGATCGGCGACGCGCACCACATAGCAGGTGGCGCCGCCGTTCTCGAAAAAGGCCCGCACCGCATAGGCCAGATGGGCATAGCTCAAAAAGCCGCCGAACAGCCGCTGGAACTGACGCCAGTTGGTCAACCGCTGTGGGGTATGCAGCGGGCCACGCTCCGCCAGGCCGAC
>SKRJ01000392.1 GCA_007118555.1 Anaerolineae bacterium
CGAGCGCGGTTGGCCCGCCGAGGCAACCACCGCATCGCACAAGCCGGTTCCACCGGTACAGACAAGGGGGAGTCATGGAGTACACCATCGCGGTATTGGGCGGGGACGGCATCGGCCCCGACGTAACCGCCCAGGCCCGCCGCGTGCTGGACGCGGTCGCCGATGCCTACGGGCACAGTTTTACCTTTCGGGAGGGCCTGGTCGGCGGCATAGCCATCGATAGCGTCGGCACCGCCCTGCCCGACGAGACCCTGGCGCTGTGCCGTGAGGCGGACGCCGTGCTGTTCGGCGCGGTGGGTGGCCCCAAGTGGGACGACCCCACCGCCCCGGTGCGCCCCGAGCAGGGGCTATTGGCCCTGCGCAAGGGGCTGGGCCTGTTCGCCAACCTGCGCCCCGTCAAGCTGGAGCCTGCCCTGATCGAGGCCTCGACCATCAAGGCCGACGTGCTGCGTGGCACCGACATGCTGGTGCTGCGAGAGCTGACGGGCGGCATCTATTTCGGCGAGCGGGGCCGCCGCGACGAGGGCCGCACCGCCTATGACACGATGATCTATACCGTGCCCGAGATCGAGCGGGTGGTGCGCATGGCCTGCGAGCTGGCCCGGGGCCGCCGCGGGCATGTGACCTCGGTGGACAAGGCCAACGTCCTCGAGACATCGCGGCTCTGGCGCGAGGTTGCCACCCGCGTGGCCCGCGAGTACCCCGACGTCACGGTGGAGCATCTGCTGGTGGACGCCTGCGCCATGCACCTGATCCGGCGCCCCGCCAGCTTTGACGTCATCGTGACCGAGAACATGTTTGGCGATATCCTCACCGACGAGGCCTCGATGCTGGCGGGCTCTATGGGGATGCTACCCTCGGCCTCGCTGGCCGAATCGAGCATGGGCCTGTACGAGCCGATCCACGGCTCGGCGCCCGACATTGCCGGGCAGGGCATCGCCAACCCGATCGGGACCATCCTGAGCGCCGCTCTGCTGCTGCGCCACTCCCTCAAGCTGGACACCGAGGCCCAGGCCGTCGAGCGTGCCGTGCAGGATACCCTGGCCGAGGGCTATCGCACCGGCGACATTGCCGAGCCCGACGCCGAGACCGTTGCCACTGACGTAATGGGGACGCTGATCGCCCAACGCCTGCGGGCCTGAGCCCGTCGAGCTACAAAAAGGAGCAATCGTCCATGCCCATGCCCAAGTCTGAATATATCTGGTATGACGGCGAGTTTGTCCCCTGGGACGAAGCCAAGGTCCATGTGCTGGCCCACGTGCTGCACTATGGCTCGAGCGTGTTCGAGGGCATCCGCTGCTACAGCACGCCCGACGGCCCGGCCGTGTTTCGCCTCCAGCCTCATCTCAAGCGCATGTACGACTCGTGCAAAGTCTATCGCATCGAGATTCCCTTTCCCCAGGAGGAGCTGTCAGAGGCGATCCTGGAGACGATCCGCCGCAACAAGTTGGGCTCGTGCTACATCCGGCCTCTGGTGTTTCGCGGCTATGGGCAGTTGGGCGTCGAGCCGCGCAGTTGCCCTGTGAACGTGATCGTGGCTGTGTGGGAGTGGGGCGCCTATCTGGGCGCCGAGGCCCTGGAGCAGGGCGTGGACGTGGGCGTCTCCTCGTGGCGGCGCATGGCGCCCGACACCTTTCCTGCCAGCGTCAAGGCCGGCGGCCACTATACCAACTCGCAGCTCATCCGCATGGAGGCCACCGACCAGGGCTATGAGGAGGGGATCGCCCTGGACGTCTATGGCTATGTGAGCGAGGGCAGCGGCGAGAATCTGTTCCTGGTGCTGGACGGCGTGATCTATACGCCGCCCCTGGCCAGCTCGATCCTGGGTGGCATCACACGTAACTCGATCATCACCCTGGCGCAAGACCTGGGCTATGACGTGCGCGAGCAGATGCTCACCCGCGAGCAGCTCTATATGGCCGACGAGCTCTTTTTCACCGGCACCGCCGCCGAGGTGACGCCCATCCGCTCCGTGGATCGCATCGTCGTCGGGCCGGGGCATCGCGGCCCCGTCACAGAGGCGCTGCAGGAGGCCTTTTTCGCCATCGTCGAGGGGCGCGAGCCGGACCGCTATGATTGGCTGACGCCGGTCAATCGTTGAGCCGAGCGCCCGTATGTTTGGCAGCCGGTGGACCGATCGCCGGCTGCTCTTCTTGTGCATCGGATGGCGGTTGACCTCGCTCAGAGGCTCATCTATCATGCTGGGTGCAGGCGGATCCTCTGCCGTATGTGATATGGGCCTCGCCTGAGCGCATCATGAAAGGAGCGCGATGAACCTTCTCAGGCCATCCGAGTACCATCGCGTGACGCCTCTGTTCGACGCCTACGAGTACCTCCGCCCCGTGATCTATGCTGTCTTGGAGGGCACCCAGCCCGGGCAGGTGCTCGTCGATGACGTGGTCTGGCCCGCGTCGGCGGTGCTGTGGGGCGCCGATCTCTTTGTGGCCGGGGAGGCGGGCAACGAGGCGTTCAACGCCGCTTTGCTGGATCGGGTGGCCAACGATGCGGTGCCACATCGTGCGCACGTGCTGCTCTATGCGCCTCGCGGCGCCTGGCATGGAGCGCTGCAGGAGCTCCTGGCTCCTCTCGAGGCGCTGCACCTCGTCCGCAGCCTCTTTCGCTTTGACGCCGACGCCTACCGAGAGCGCTCCCGGCCGCTGCGCAAGCCGCTCCCCGAGGGGTTCAGGCTTGCGCGTCTGGACGCGTCGACCGCGGGGGAGGCTGGTGGTATGCCAGATCTGTGGGGCAGTGTCGAGCAGTTCCTCGCGCATGGCTGGGGCTATTGCGTGCTGGATGGGGACGAGTTCGCCAGCAGTTGCCAGACTGTGTTCGTCGGCGACAACAGCGCCGAGATCGGCGTGGGCACCCGCGAGCCCTACCGCCGACGGGGTCTGGCGAGGGCCGCCGCCATCGCCACGCTAGACGAGTGCCTTGCGCGGGGTTTCCTGCCCGAGTGGGGCTGTGTGTACAACCCGGCCTCGGGGGCGCTGGGCCAGTCGTTGGGTTTTTGCCCGTTGCCCGACGCGCCCTTTTACTATGTAAAGGGGGCCTCTTGGGAAGCATAGCCCACGGGCCATCGGGTTGACCGGCCCGCGGGCTCGGGCTATGATCTGGGGCACCAGGTCTGCAGACGATCCGAATCGCAAGGATTTGACACAATCGTCGATCACGCTGATGCGTAGCGAATCTGGGGCGCCGAGAGAGGGATCATGCCGCAAGCGAGCTTTGATGCACTATTCGCCGATGTGCCCGTCGCCCAGACGCGGGCGCTGCAGCGTTTCTGGCACGATCACAGCTATCAGGAGCGCGTCATTGGCAAGGCACGCTGGCGCTATTTGCGCATAGGCCGCAGCCGCCGCACCGTCCTGTTGCTGCCCCATCCTCTCGCCCCGGCGGACATGTGGTTCCACCTGGCCACCTCGCTGGCGCCGCACTTTCGCTGCCTGATTCCGGACGGCTATGCGCTCCAGCAGGCCCATGACGTCGATCTGATCTGCGAGGCGCTGGTGCGTATCATCGAGGCCGAGAACGCCTATTCGGTCGCTGTGGTGGCCCATAGTGGCGGGGGAAGCGTCGCCCAGTTCCTCTTGCAGCGTTACCCGCACCGTGTACAGCATCTGGTGCTCTGTCATAGCGTGGCACTGGATCGGTGGGCGCCCATGCCGCTGCGCGCCTGGCGCTGGGCTCTGGGCTGGGCGCCCTGGGCAATGATACAGGGGCGCCTGCCCGCAGCGCTGGACTCTCGCATGACCGCAGAGGGCCGCTGGTCGGCCTTTGTCCGGGCCTACGTGGGGCTGATCACCCAGGATCTTGCGCAGGAGACGGTGCAGGGCTACCTGGATGCCGAGCGGGCGATGCGCCTCCGCTTTGAGAACCGGCCCGCCATCGAGATCGGGTGGCCTGGGCGCGTGCTGGCCCTTGCATCAGCCGATGATCCCCTCTCGGCCGACAGCCTGGATCTCTTTGGCGAGCGCTATCCGCGCTGCGAGAGGGTCTCCTGGGGCGATGGGGGGCATTGGGGGCCCCTCCAGTACCCCGAGCATCTGGCCGAGCAGATCGTGGGTTTTCTGACGCAGGACACTCTCTAGTCTCGCGCCTCAGCGGGAACCAGAGCCGCCGCGACGGGGACGGCTGCCCGGCCGCGTATCGGTGCGGGAGCCACGCTGCTGCCGCGAGCTGCTCGGCGGGCGCGAGGGTTTGTCCTGCCGCGTACTGCGCTGTGAGGCCGGCGTTTCCCTCTTTTCGCGCCGCTCATCCGCCACGCGGCCCCCATCGCCCCAATGGCTGCGGGGCACCTCATGGATCACCACCTGCACCGCATGGGCGGGGATGCCCACCTGCACAAAACTCTCGGTGATGCCCCTGATGAGCTGCCGCGCTTGATCCTTGCCAAACTCTTCCCAGACGCTAACGGTGACAATGGGCATAATGGTCGCTCCCTGGATGCGATCGATATGGCAAGAACATGCTACAGCGCATGACCAAGGGCGTCAAGCGGATGGCGTCTGCCGTTCCAAAGCAAGTTTCGTAACAACATGGATATTTGTTCACTATTTCGCTTGACAATCTAAGGTATATATGCTAGTATGCAGGCATGGTAAGGATAAAGAAGAGGCGCACATTGTTCGCAATGCAGACAACGTTGTCATAAGGCAGAGAGGCCTCAGGAGAAGCAAATCTGAGGCTTTTCCGTTGAGTGACACTTCTCCGGTCGACGCAGATCGGGCACATCGCAGATATGCAGACCTTTTGCCAGCGCAATGATCGAGGAGGGACAACATGGAGAACAACGACATTCTAGCCCGATTCCACGAGATCAACTACCAGGACTCTTTGCGGAATAGCTCAGCCAACGGCAGCATCCTTCGAGAGGAGGGCTCTCGGATCAACCGACAGGAGTTGGGGGCTACCGCGTCGGCGAAAAAAAGGGTATGCCAGTACAATCTCTTTCGACGGACATCCCTCTGCAACTAGCAGACTGTCTCAAGGACTGGACGGAAAAAGACCGTAGGCCGGAGGAGGAAAAAGACATGAGCAATAACGACTTTATCGTCGCTGTCCATATGATCAAGTATGAAGAGCTTTTAGAAGAGACGAACAATCGCAGTCATCTGCTCAACGCAGAGATACTTACCGTACGGCAGCAGATGCAACAGGCCATGGCAAGGGCAAGCCAATCGGCCCAGACGGCCGTATGCCGGGTGGGTGCCCTCAATGGAACACAGCTTTGCCCGGTACCCAGTAGCTGAACAATACCCAATAGCGTGATATGGGATACTTTTAGACCGCCTTTCCTTGCATCGAGTCCCACCCGTTAGGGTGGGACTCGCATCTTTGTACGGCGGAGGGTTGCCCCATCTGCCCCTACCAGGCTGGGATCAGCCATTGTTTGGGCGCCGTCCAGCGTCCCACCTGCTGGACCAGATCCTCTGCCTGAGCCTGACTGGCACAGTGTGTATTCAGCAGCAAACCTTCGGGCTCCAGGTGCTCCATGAGCGTCTCTACCTCGTGCGCCTCGCAATACAGCACCAGTCGCTTGTTGCGGGACTGGATGCGTCGCAACAGGCGGATCCAGGCGCTCATGGGCGGCGCGCCTGCGCCGGGCACCCACTGGATGCCGTCCAGGTGAGGCAGATCCAGCAAGAGGTCCAGGTGACGGACAGCGTCGGGTCCGTCGAGATGGTAAATGGTGCGCTCGACCCAGCGGGTCTGCTGCTCGATGGCAGGCAGGAGCAGCGTCTCGAACATGCGCGGCGAGATCAGGCACGAGACATCGCTCTGCAGGTCGGCCGAGGGGCGATCGGACCAGAGCCCCATCCAAGTAAAGTAGCCGCCCACCCACTGATGGATGGTGCCGATGCAGGCCTGGAAATAGCGGTACCAGGCCTCGTTGACCTCATCCAGGGCCTGCACCACCGCCTCGGGTTGCTCCAGAAGGTCGATGGCCAGGCGTTGCGGGTCACGCAAGCGCGAGAGGATCTCGGTGGGGCCGTTCAGATCGGGCAGGCCGACATAGAACCGTCCCGGGGCCCTGCGCGCACCCGCGTCAAGGAGCCGCTGCGCCGTCTGCCACCAGGCGTTGTCAGGATCAAAGCAGAGGGGCGGACGATCGTTCCAGTCATCGATGATGGGCTCGGCCCAACCGGTGTGGCTCGGCGCGTGGAGCTGGTACGGGCAACCGACAAAGGCCGCCAGGATGGCCACCATGCGCGTCGCCATGGGAAAGATCACCGGCATGGCCTCACCGCCCCAGTAGGTGATCTCCACGAGGCGCTCCTGACGGGGGATCACCTGGTCCGGGTCGGTGAACCAGGCCCTGATCTCGTCTTCCGACACCTGGGGGTTCTCGGCGGTGAGGCGGGCATACTCGGCCTCGTGGCCGGTGCGTGGCGCGCGCACGAGGATAACGGCGCGGTCGACAATCTCGCCCTCCCACCAGGCCTCCATCCGCTGCTGGGCCCGCTCCCCATCCGCCTTGTATGCGAGCTGCATGGGACCCCTCCTCTACCTGTTGCCTGTGTGACCAATCACCACGCTTCAAGTGCATTATAACCGGGTCTGGGCGGGGATGTCACGCAGCCAGCGAGTATGGGAGCAGAAAAGGCCCTCTGCGCACCGTTCCCGGCGGCAAGAGCCTCTGGCGACAAAAGGGCGATCGCGGATCAAGATCTCGTCGGGGAGCTTGCGCTGTCGCGTATGTGGTTCCACCACGGATACACGGATGGCCTGGTAGGCGCGTCTCTCCGCTAACGGTACAGCACGAGTCGGGCAATCACCAGCAGGGTCCCTATGGTGAACAGGGTGCCAAAGATGGTCTTGTTCCTCGTCGACAAACAGGTCGGCAAAAAGATGTCGTCGCCATCCTGCCAGTCCGGCTTGACCCTCTGCGCCACATGCGTGAGGGGGCAGGCCCAGCCATTCACACTCAGCACCAGTACCTCGACCACAATCAGCCCAATGGAAGCATAGGTCCAAGCACCGATCCTGCCGGTAATGCCCGAGTACAGAATGTAAAAGACGGCCGCGGCCATCACAGTCCAGATCGCGCTATGGGCAGCCTTTACCACGGTAATGGACGGCATGGCTCTCATGGACATCTTTCCTCAACAAGGACAAGGGGAACGCAAAAAGCCTCCCGTTCATCACGTTTGATGGCCAAGAGGCTCCGCGCGTATCTCGTCATGCTTGGCTCCTCGGGCTGGATTCGAACCAACAACCAACCGGTTAACAGCCGGTCGCTCTACCGTTGAGCTACCGAGGAACATTCCGAACAAAGGAGAGTGTACTCGCGTTGGCCCTTGGCGTCAAATTCTGTTGACAGGTCGGCGACAGAGCATGGCGCAGCATACCTGATTGACAACCTTGCCCCTGCGCCGTACCATGTGGGCCATTGTGACGCCATGCGCCGTGTCGCGCACTGCATTGCCGCCCAGGAGAGGGGATCGCCATGAAAAAGGTCGTCATCACGGGGCCGCGCCAGGCCGAGATCGTCGATGTGCCCAGGCCCGATGCTATGGGCGAATGGGCCCTGGTCGAGGTCAAGGCCATTCCCATGTGCACCGAGTACAAGGCCTTCATGGCGGGGACGCCCAGCCAGCATCTGGGCCACGAGGCGGCGGGCGTCGTCGTCGACGTGGCCCAGCCCGGGCGCGTGTCGGTGGGCGATCGGGTGGCCGTCATGCCCTTTTATCCCTGCGGCGTCTGCGCTCTGTGCGTCAGCGGCGACTATATCCACTGCCAGCAAGGCTATCCGTACCATGCCTATGCCGGCACGCCCGAAGGCCAGGCCACTTATAACGAGTACCTGCTCAAGCCCGACTGGCTGTTGCCCCGCATCCCCGACGGCGTCTCCTTCGAGTTGGGGTCGCTGGCGCTGTGTGGCATCGGCCCCACCTTTGGCGCTATGGACCGCATGGCCGTGGACGCGTTCGACACGGTGCTGGTCACCGGCATGGGGCCGGTGGGGCTGGGCGGCGTGATCAACGGCAAGTACCGGGGCGCGCGGGTCATTGCCGTCGAGTCGATCCCCTACCGCGCGGAAAAGGCCCGCGCGCTGGGCGCCGACGTGGTGCTGGACCCGGCCGATCCCGACAACCTGGCGCACATCATGGACGTCACCGGTGGCCGAGGCGTCGACAAGGCGGTGGATTGCTCGGGCGTGGTGGCCGCCCAGCGTTTCTGCATCGACGCCACCCGCCGCCGTGGCCAGGTCGCCTTTGTGGGCGAGTGCTATGACGCCATGCCGCTGACCATCAGCCCCGATATGATCCGCAAGGGGCTTACGTTGCACGGCTCCTGGCATTACAACCTGAGCCTGTTCCCCCAGGTGATGCAGGTGATCGAGGGCTCGCCCGTGGTGAGCCAGCTCATCAGCCACACCTTTCGCCTGGATGATGTGCAGCAGGCGTTCGAGCTGTCGGCGTCGCACGAGTGCGCCAAGATCATCCTCATACCGTAAACCAAGGCACATGACAGGAGTCAGCGATGAAGCGCTATGTTGCGGCCATTGACCAGGGTACCACGGGCACCCGCTGCATGCTGTTCGACCACGAGGGCCTGGATGTGGGCCGCCATTACAAGGAGCACGAGCAGATCCTGCCCCGCCCCGGCTGGGTCGAGCATGATCCGCTCGAGATCTGGCACGCGACCCAAGAGGTTGTGCATGGGGCGCTGGCCCAGGCCAACGTCGCCCCCGAAGAGTTGGTTGCCCTGGGCATCACCAACCAGCGCGAAACCACCGTGGTGTGGGATCGGCGCACCGGCCGCCCCTACCACAACGCTATTGTGTGGCAGTGCATGCGCACCCAGGCCATCTGCCGCCAGCTCGAGGAGGACGGCCTCGAGGCCATGTTGCGAGAGCGCACGGGGCTGGTGATCTCGCCCTACTTTTCGGGGCCCAAGCTCAAGTGGCTGCTGGACAATGTCTCGGGCCTGCGGCAGGCCGCCGAGCGCGGCGACGCCCTCTTTGGCACGGTGGATGCCTGGCTGATCTGGAACCTCACCGGCGGGCCCCAGGGCGGCGTGCACGTCACCGACATGACCAACGCCTCGCGCACCCTGCTGATGGACCTGCGCACCTGCCAGTGGGACCGGGAGCTCCTCAACCTACTGGGCATCCCGCGCCAGATGCTGCCCGAGATTCGCCCTTCCAGCGACAGCGGCACCTATGGCGCCACGCCCAAGTCGCTCTTTGGCGCCAGCCTGCCGGTGTGCGGCTGCCTCGGCGATCAGCAGGGCGCCCTGGTGGGCCAGACCTGCCTGATGGCCGGCGAGGCGAAAAACACCTATGGCACCGGCTCTTTTCTGCTCATGCACACGGGCGATCAGCCGGTCCCCTCGGGGAGCGGCCTGCTCAGCACGGTGGCCTATGGGCTGGACGACGGCACCGTTGGCTATGCCCTGGAGGGCTCGATCGCCGTGACGGGCGGCGCCGTGCAGTGGCTGCGGGACAATCTGGGCATCGTGCAGTCCGCCGCCGGGACCGAGGCCGTGGCCGGCAGTGTGCCTGACAATGGCGGCGTCTACTTTGTGCCCGCCTTTTCCGGCCTGTACGCCCCCTACTGGGACATGAACGCCCGGGGCGCCATCCTGGGGCTCACCCGCTATGCCACCAAGGCCCACCTGGTGCGCGCCACGTTAGAGGCCATCTGCTACCGCTCCCGCGAGGTGCTGGAAGCCATGGAGGCCGACGCCGGCATCGAGCTGCGCAGCCTCAAGGTGGATGGCGGCGCATCGGCCAACAATTTGCTCATGCAGCTCCAGGCCGATATCCTCAACAAGACCGTGATCCGGCCCACGGTGGGCGAGACCACGGCCCTGGGCTCGGCCTATATGGCGGGGCTCGCCACGGGCTTTTGGAGCGGGCTGGACGATCTCAAACGCAACTGGCAGGTGGAGCGCGAGTTTGCGCCCACCTGGGACGACGCGCAGCGGGCCGAGGGCTATGCCGGCTGGCAAAAGGCCGTGGCCCGGGCGCAGAATTGGCTGGATAGTGAGGCAGAATAGCGCATGTATGACGTAATCATCATCGGGGCGGGCGTCGTGGGCGCCCACATCGCCCGTACCCTGGCTCGTTATCAGTTGGACATTCTCCTGCTGGACAAGGCCTCGGATGTGGGCGAAGGCACCACCAAGGCCAACACCGCCATCGTCCACGCCGGCTATGACGCCAAGCCCGGCAGCAACAAGGCGCGGTTCAACCTGGCGGGCAACGCCATGTTCGACACGGTATGCCGCGAGCTGGACGTCGAGTTCGACCGCTGCGGCAGCTATGTGGTGGGCGTAACCGACGATGATCTCGCCACGCTGGAGGACCTCTACCGGCGCGGGCTGGAGAACGGCGTCCCCGGGCTGGAGCTTCTCTCGGGCGAGGAGATGCGCCGCCGAGAGCCGGGTCTCACCGTCGACACGACCGGCGCCCTGTACGCCGCCACCGGTGGTATCGTCGACCCCTTTGCCCTGTGCTATGCCGCCGCCGAGAACGCCGTGGCCAACGGCGTCGAGCTCCGGCTCGAGACCGACGTGCAGGGGTTCATCCGGGAGGGCAATGCCATCGTCGGCGTCGAGACCAACCGGGGACCCTTTCGCAGCCGCTGGGTCGTGATCGCCGCGGGCCTCTGGGCCGACGATCTGATGCACAGCGCGGGGCTGGAGGGGTTCACCATCACGCCGCGCAAGGGCGAGTATTTCGTCCTCGACCGCGAGGCCATCGCCGCGGTGAACAATGTCCTGTTCCCCTGCCCGACGCCCGTGAGCAAGGGCATCCTGGTGACGCCCACCATCCACGGCAACGTCATGCTGGGCCCCACCGCCGAGGAGATCGA
>SKRJ01000405.1 GCA_007118555.1 Anaerolineae bacterium
AATCGGGCATCAGCAGGGCGATGATGCCCCTGCGCGGCCAGGCCCAGCCCAGCACGTCCTGAAAGGCGGCGCCGCCCTCGCGAAAGTTGTGTTGCACCAGCTCCAGCAGGGGCATCCACTGGGCCGAGCCCAACCCCACACCCACCAGGCCGATGGCGCCAAGCAGGCCCACGGCCCCCAAGGCCTTCCTGGCCCCCTGGCGACGACCCGCGCCCACGCCGCGCCACAGGGCATAGGCCGCGGCGGTGAGGCCCACGTAATAGTACATCTCCGGGTGGCCCGCCAGCATCACCATGCCCAGGCAGGCGACGCCCAGGGCCAGCTCGGGGATGGAGGCCAGGCCAAAGGGAGCGCCCGACTCGGCGCGGCGGGCGATGCGCTCCATGGCGACCAGCAGCAGCGGCAGCCACACGGCCGCGCCCGCGATCATGGGAAAGACCTGGTGGGTGACCATCAGGCCGCCGAACATGAACGCGATGCCGGCCAACAGCGCCGCCGGGCGCGACAGACGCAGCGTGCGCCCAAACAGGTAGGTGAACCAGCCCGCCAGCCAGAGGTGCAGCGCCGCGTACCAGCCATAGGCCGCCCACAGGGGGAGGACATAGAAAATGGCGCTGAGGGGATAGAGGCCCGAGTGCTGTCCTGCCGCCAGGAACGGCACGCCCGCCAGGATGTGGGGGTTCCAGAGAGGCAACTCGCCCTGGCGCAGCAACTGAACGATCAGGTCCTTCCAGACATAGTTCTGGACATAGAGGTCGCCCAAGAGGGCGTTGTGCGGTGTCTCGACGCCCATCTCCTCGGCATAGGAGGACAAAGGCTCCCACTGAAAGGCATTGTCGGCGGGCAGCATCGTACGGCCGCCCAGGGTGACGGGCAGAAAAAAGAGCACGGCCAGGCACAGCAGGCCGAGCGCGATGGCGATTTCGGTTGCGAACGGCTTGTTCCGCACGTCCCTCCCCGGGCGGGCTGACGAGCCGCCATCAGCATGCGGGCGACGGCCCCGGTTCCTGAGCAGTGCGATTATAGCGGTGGGCCACAGGAGCGTCAAAGCCGCTCCGTCCGCCGAAAATCGGGTTCTACGGGCTCTTGACGTTACAGAACAAATGTGCTACTGTGGTGACAGAACGCATGTTCTTATCAGGCGGCCGCACTGTGCGGCCGCTTCCCGGGGTCGCAGGAGGGCGTGAGATGGAGCTATGGGACAAGGTGGATCTGCTGGGCGGCGCGGCCCAGTGGGATACGGAGCGGGGCTGCAACAAGGCGGGGCGCACCCGTGGCGCCGAGGGCGGCGGCGCCAGGAATGGCGTCGAGCGCTGGATCTATCCCGCGATCCGGCCCGATGGCAAGCGCATCCGCATGCTCAAGGTGCTCCAATCCAACATGTGCGAGAACAACTGCGCCTACTGCGCCTTTCGCCGCGATCGCGACGTGCCGCGCAGCGCCTTTCGTCCTGAGGAGCTGGCCCGGTTGTTCGACGACCTGGTGCGGCGCCGCCGGGCCGAGGGCCTGTTCCTTTCGTCGGGCATCTGCAGCAATCCCAGCCGCGCCACCGAGCGCATGCTGGCCACGGTCGAGTTGGTGCGCAAGAGGTATGGTTTTAACGGCTATGTCCACCTCAAGGTGTTGCCCGGCGCCGACTTGGGCGGCATCGAGGAGTCGGTGCGCCTGGCGAGCCGGGTCTCGGTGAACCTGGAGGCCCCCAACGAGCGCCGCATCGGGGCCCTGAGCCGCGAAAAGTCCTATGCCGACCTGGTGCGCTGCCTGACCGACACCGACCGTGTGCGGCGCCAGGCCAACCGCTGGGTGAGCATGACCACCCAGTTCGTCGTGGGCGCCTCGGGCGAGTCCGATCAAGAGCTGCTGGAGGCATCCGACGCCCTCTATGGCGACCTGGGTCTGGCGCGGGCCTACTATAGCGCCTTTCGGCCGGTGCCCCATACGCCCCTGGAGAACCAGCCGCCCACCCCGCCCCTGCGCGAGCATCGGCTCTACCAGGCCGACTTTTTGCTGCGCCAGTATGGCTTTGGGATGCAGGAGCTGGTGTTCGACGCGGGCGGCAATCTGCCCAGGGAGGCCGATCCCAAGCAGGTGTGGGCGCAGCGTCACCCCGAGTTCTTTCCCATCGAGCTGAATCGGGCCGACACGCGAGACCTGCTGCGCATCCCCGGCATCGGCCCCAAATCGGCGGCCCAGATCGTGGCGCGGCGTCGTCAGGGGCGGCTGCGCGCCCTGGACCATGCCGGGCTGCGGGGCGCCCTGGCTCAGCGCGCGGCGCCCTTTGTTCTGCTGGATGGCAGGCAGCCCACCTATCAGCTCGAGCTCTGGCAGGCGATGCCAGCTGCCTGAGGCGTGGCGGCTATTCGGGCAGCGCCGCGATCAGGTCGATCTCGATGAGCCAGGCATCGTTCAGCAGGGCGGCCCCCACGGTCGCCCGGGCCGGCGGGCTCTCGGAAAAGAACTCGCGCCAGACGGTGTTCCATCCGGCGAGGTCGCGCTCGGGATGCGTCAGGTAGCAGGTGACCTTGACCACATCCTGCCAGCCGCCGCCGGCGGCCTCCAGCACGCGCCCCAGGTTGGCAAAGGCCTGGCGGGCCTGCGATTCGATGTCGTCTCCGGGCAGTTGCCCGTCCTCGGTCAGGCCCGCCATCCCCGACAGGAACAGCAGATTACCGACCTTGACGCCGGGCGAAAAGGGCATGCTCGAGGCATCCTGTCCGGCGGGCACCACGATCTCTTTCATCTTGCACCTCGTTTTTGCTTGCGCCGGCGCAGGCTCCTCGCACCGGCAGATCAACGTACTGCCTCAACGTAGCGCCTCAGGGAGGGCCTGTCAAGCCAACAGGCGGGCGGCGCCT
>SKRJ01000105.1 GCA_007118555.1 Anaerolineae bacterium
GCGCCTCGGTGACGGTGCCCACCTGGGTGATCTTGAGCACCATCGAGTTGGCGGCGCCGATCTCGACGCCCATCTTGACCCGCTCGATGTTCGTCGTAAAGAGGTCGTCGCCCACGATCTCGATGCCCGTCGCCTCGGTGACGATGGCATGGCCCTCCATGTCCTCCTCGTGGAGGGGGTCCTCGATCGAGACGATAGGATAGTTGCCCACGATCTCCTCGTAAAAGGCCACCATCTCGTCGCGGGTCTTGGCGCCTTCCGAGTAGATGCCGACGTACTCCTGGGTCTCTTCCTCATAGTAGCAGCCCGCCGCGGCATCGTAGTAGATCCCGATCTTGTCGGCGCCGTGGGTGTTCTCGATGGCCTGGGTCATCAGGTCGAGGATCTCGCGGTCATCCTGGGTGGCGCCGATCATCCAAAAGGAATGGTAGCTGTTGTCCAGCGAGTGACGGCGGTACACATCCTTGCCGTAGCGGTCGATCACCAGCCGGATGAACTCGCGCTGCATGGTGTCCGCCATCTCGATGGACTGCTCGAATCCGCCCGCGCCGTAAGGAATGATCTCGTAACTGGGTTTGAGCCAGCGGGTGTTGCCGGGGTCACGGTAGCGGCCCGAGAGGCAGATGCCAAAGATGGGCATGGGAAAGGTCGAGGCGTTTACCCCGCCAATGTACTGGTAGAGGGGCAGGCCGGCGGCGTTGGCCCCGGCATCGCACACCGCCAGCGACACGCCGACGATGGTGTTGGCGCCGAGCCGGGCCTTGTTGGGCGTGCCATCCAGGCGGATCATGATCTCGTCGATCTCGCGCTGCTGGCTGACGGGCATGCCGATGAGGTGCGGCGCGATCTCCTCTACGTTCTTGACGGCCTGGCGTAGGCCCATGCCGCGAAAGCGTTCGCCGCCGTCGAGGACAAAGGCCGCCTCATAGATGCCGGTCGAGACGCCGGCCTCGGGGGTGGAACGGCCTCTAGCGCCGGTATCGGTCGTGACGATGACCTCGAGGGCAGGCCGGCGCCTGCCCATGATCTCTTTGGCTTGAATGCTGGTGATCTTGGCAGTCATGAGTTCCTCTCGTTGAACGGGTGTGCGAGCTCGCCGTGTCTGACAGCGTTGTCACCAAAGGCATCTGTGCCGCGGCGATTATACCATGCTTTGGCCCGACGGCCAGAACCGAGTCGAGGGACCCTCGCACAGGGGTGGGGCGCCCGCGAGATCAGGGATTATACCTCACTATGTCAAGTGGAGCCCCCACAGAGCCGTTGAGTATGCTATAATGTGACCAGAGGGCAGGAAGGCAGCTTCCGCGCTCACTCTTTGGGCTACCGCGGAAGCGGGCAAGGTTGCCCTGGTGGTTAGAGGGGGTCGCCCCAATAGCCAGCCCTGAGGAGCCATTGGTGGGTCGACCGGCCATTCTTGTACGGAGGTAGACGATCATGACAGTCATCACAATGTCACGTCAAATCGGCTCCGGTAGCGAGGAACTGGCGCAGCGGCTCTGTCAGGAACATGACCTTGTCATGTTCAACAAGCGCATGATGGCTCAGGTGGCCAATGAGGTGGGGATCGCGACGGGTGAGATCGTGGACTACTCGGAGGAAGAGTACCAGCGACGCGGTTTCTTTGAGGCACTCTTTCGCCGTTCGCGGCCTGTGGCCGAGTTCTCCACGTGGGTGGGAAGCCCTGTAGTAGGCTACGAGCGCCGTACCCGTCTCTTGGATGAGGCGGGAGCCATCGATCTGATTCGTGCCACGGTGCAAAAGGCCTACGAGCGTGGCAATACGCTCGTTATCGGGCGCGGCGGGCAGGTCATTCTCGAGGACAAGCCCGACGTACTGCACATACGCGTCGTAGCCCCGTTCGAGGCGCGCGTCAGAGGCTTGCAGGAGACCCAGAATATGACGCCCGCGCAGGCTCGCCGCTATCTGCAGGAGAGAGACAGCAACACCGCCGAGTACTTGCGTAGCTTTTTCCATGTAGATCCGGATGACGCCTCACTCTACCATCTGATCGTCAACACCGAACGGCTCGGCATAGAGGGAGCCCTGGCCCTGGTCAAAAAGGCGCTCGAGGTGATGCCTGAGAGAAAGCCGATGCTGTCGAAGCGAAACTCGTAGCAGAATGCCTACTGCCGCAATGCGGCTTTTGCCAGGGACCGGGATGCGCTTGCGCACAAGGGTGTGCCCGATCTTGGCTCTTGAGGGCCATGATGCGGGACTTGCCTGCGTGCGCTTGACGGCTCCGAGGTTGTGGGGGTAATTGTCTTTGTCGGTACTGCCTTGGCAGGCTCCTGACCCGCCCCCGCGAGAAGGAGACCCATGGCAGTCATTACCATGTCACGGCAGATCGAATCCGGTGACCAGGAGCTGTCACAGCTCTTGGGCTCTGAGATCGGTCCGATGCCGTCTGATCCATATGCCATGCCGCATGTCGCATCCGAGATGGGAGCATCGCCTGCAGATATCGTCAAGGATTCGGAGGCCGAATACGTGCGGCGTGGTTTTTGCGACGAGTATCTGCGACTTTGGTGTCGTGTGAGTTCCGACGACGCTACGGGGAATCCCCTGGTCATACGTGCTGGCAGGCTGACGACTGCAGAGCCGATGCGCTCGTCAGGCGGGCTTCTGCCGCCGTCTGCTCTAGCCTTTAGCGAGGCGGATGGCCAGGATACAGGTTGAGGAGAATTCCTGCATCCTTGCCGAACTGAGCGATCGGTGAGGTTGCAGGAGTTTGTACAATAGATTATGATGCGGATCACACCGCACAGGATGCAAGAAAGGAAGACGCCAGTGGGTAAAGGGATACGTGTAGGACGCCTCTTTGGCATCAACATACACATTGATTGGACTTGGCTTTTTATCTTTGCCCTGATCACCTGGAGCCTGACCACGGTCCTCGTGCAGTTCCGACCGGATCTCGGCGCGGGAACCACCTGGGGGCTCGCGGCGATCGCGGCGCTTCTCTTTTTTGCCTCGGTGCTCGCCCACGAGATGGCCCACTCGCTGGTTGCCCGCGCGAACGGGCTCCCCGTGCGCAACATCACCCTCTTTATCTTTGGTGGCGTGTCCAGCATCGAGCGCGAGCCGGACTCGCCGGGTAGCGAGTTTGTCATGGCGATCGTAGGCCCGCTCACCAGCCTGGTGATCGGCATCGTATTGCTGCTGCTTGTGGGCGCGAGGCTGCCCGACGCGGCCGGCATGCTGCAGCGCCCGCAGGATCTGTTCGAGGCACTGGGGTTGGCCGGTATGCTGGGGCTCTGGCTCGGCTCGGTGAACATGCTCTTGGGGTTCTTTAACATGATCCCTGCCTTCCCCCTGGATGGCGGCCGGGTCTTGAGATCGATCTTTTGGGCCATCACCAAGAATCTGCAACGCGCCACAGGCTGGGCTTCGGCTGTCGGTCAGGGTATCGCCTGGCTCTTTATCATCGCGGGTATCGCCATGGTGTTTGGGGTGCAGATCCCCCTGTTTGGCACAGGGGTGGTAAATGGGCTCTGGCTGGCGTTCATAGGCTGGTTCCTCAACAGTGCGGCTTCGCGCAGCTACCGTCAGGTGGTGATCCAGGATATCCTGGCCGACGTGCCCGTGACCGAGATCATGCGGCGAAACCCACCCGTTGTGGAGCCTGACATTACCGTGAACACCCTGGTCCACGAGCATGTGATGGGTTCCGATGACTATGGTTTCCCCGTGATGCAGAGCGATGATCTGGTGGGTCTGGTAACCATGGAGGACGTGCGAGGCGTGACCAGAGACCGTTGGGACACCGTCAGGGTCAAAGAGATCATGACACCTCGGGAGGATCTGCTGACTGTCAATGCCGAGGGAGATGCGGCACAGGCCTTTAACACGCTGATGCAGCGCGATGTGCGGCAGCTTCCCGTGCTTGAGAATGGCCAGTTGATCGGCCTGCTGAGACGCAACGACCTGGTTCGTTGGCTTCAGCTCCAATCCGAGACCGAGGGCTAGCTGATGCCCGCCAAGAAAGAGGTGGTCGGATGATGTTCGAGGACCGTACCGATGCGGGTGTCAAACTTGCAGAGAAACTTGACGACTATGCGGGGCGTGATGATGTCATTGTATGGGGGCTGCCCAGGGGCGGGGTGATCGTGGCTCTTGAGGTGGCTCGCGCACTGGACGCGCCGTTGGACGTGTCTGGCGTGCGCAAACTCGGCGTCCCTGATCAGCCCGAGCTCGCCATGGGCGCTGTGGCGACCGGCGGCGTGCGCGTACTCAATGACGAGATCCTGGCTATGTTGCATATCAGCGACAAGGTCATTGATGATGTGACACGTCGAGAGATAAGAGTACTGGAGCGCCGGCAGCTCGAATGGAGCGGTGATGTCGAGCCGAGCGATCCGGAGGGCAAGACCGTGATTCTTGTCGACGATGGCCTGGCTACCGGCGCCACCATGCGTGCCGTTATCAAGGCCGCCCGCGGCCGCAACCCTGCGCGCATCGTGGTGGCGGTGCCCGTCGCGCCGCCAGACGTGCGGCAAGAGTTCGAGGCGCTCGTAGATCGGGTCGTGTGCGTCTCCACGCCCGAGCCCTTTTACGGCGTAGGCGCCTGGTATCGCGATTTTCGACAGACGACCAATCAAGATGTTAGAAACGCCCTGGAGGAGGCGCGTGGCTGGAGCGCGCCCGACGCACCAGGGGCCGGCTGAGCCTGCGCGTATTATCGTTAGCTACTCGAACCGTAGCGAGACTGGATGTGATGAGACCCGCGTCTCGCTCTCGGCAAGCTGGAAAATGTGGCACACTCTCGAAAGAGAGGCCATCGGTTTTCCCCATGAGGAGGTACGTTCGTGATTAACCATATATTGGCACCTCTGGACGGCTCATCTCTGGCAGAGAGTGTCCTCCCCCATGTGGTCGCATGCGCCAGTGCCTTTGGCGCCGAGGTGACCGTGTTGCGCGTATTGGACGAGATGACCGCCGAAGGGGCCGTGCCGATCAGTCCGGTGAACTGGCATCTTGTGCGCGCCAAGGGTGAGCGTTATCTAAAAGATGTTGCCGAGCGACTGACGGGTGCCGGGTGCAGTGTCAACACGGTGCTGTTGGAAGGCAAGGCGCCCGAGGAGATTCTCTCCTATGCGGATCGAAACGATGTTGACCTGACCATTCTCAGTAGCCATGGTCGTAGCGGCCTGTACCGCTGGAATGCAAGCGGCGTTGCCCAAAAGGTGATCTTCGAGTCCAGGACCTCGGTCATGATCGTGCGCGCCTATCAGGCGGGGCAAAAGCCCATGGAGGAGTTCCGCTATGGCAAGATCATGGTGCCGCTGGATTGCTCGCGGCGCGCAGAATGTGTGCTTCCCTTTGTAGGCATGCTGGCGAGCGATGGGGACGCAGAGGTGACTCTGGCCCATGTGGTGATGCCGCCCAAGCTGCCGCGGCGTGCCCCCCTCACGGAGCAAGAGCGCACCCTGGTAGATGAGGTGGTGCAGCTCAATGTCAGAACGGCCGAGGATTATATGGAGGAGGCGCGCAGCAACCTGGGGGGCAACGCCGAGATCCGCATGCTGACAGACGATGACGTGGCGGGCGCGCTCCACGACCTTGCCGACGAGGAGGAACCCGATCTGGTCGTCGTGTGTGCTCACGGGCATACCGGCACAACACGCTGGCCCTTTGCCAGCTTGCCGCTCAATCTGATCGTGTATGGCAACAGGCCGCTTTTTGTCGTGCAGGATGTAACGGACGTAGAATGGACGAGTTCATGGCTTGAAGCAGCCAGGGAGACCAAGGGACATTAGCCAATGCAGAGCAAAACGATCGAACGTGTCGGCCGGCTGGAGGCTGACGAGACTCTGGACAGTTTGCGCGTCCGAGCCTTGGAACTTGCAGCCTCTCATACTCTCGCCCTGGAAAAGGCGCGTGGCTTATCACCGGTTGACCGTCTCGAGAGCCTGATGAGTTTGCTCCGCCAAGCGTACAAGTACTATGTGCAGGTGGCGGAGGAAGACGGCATTATTACCACAGCGGCCGAATGGCTGCTGGATAACCTGTACGTGATCGAGCAGGCAGGGCGTATCGTGATCAAGGATATGCCCGCCGGATACTATGAGCGTCTGCCCAAGCTGGCCAATGCCGAGATCCAGGGCGTGCCGCGTGTCTATGCCATCGCGCGTGAGGTGGTACGCCTGTGTGAGGGCCAGGTGGATCTACATCGGCTCGTCCGGTTCACTCACGCCTATCAGGAGCTTCATCCCCTCACCCTGGGCGAGTTGTGGGCCTTGCCGCTGATGCTCCGTGTGGTCGAGATCGAGTTGCTGGCCAGCGCCATACGGGACTCGTTGGCTGATCGGCTGGATGAGGATCTCCCATCCATCGATGGGGTAGAGGTTCCTGGGGCCCCTTCTACCGATGCCCTGGTCGGACGCGCGATCCGTGGCCTGCGCGCTCTGGGCACCTATGACTGGGATGCCTTTGTGGATGAGGTAAGTCTCGTTGAGAACATCCTTCATCAGGACCCGGCGGATGCCTACCGGATGATGGAGGAGGACGACCGCAATCGCTATCGCCAGAGTATCGAAGAGCTGGCTTGGCGATCGCTCGAGTCCGAGGTTGCGATTGCTGGCCGCGTCATAGACCTGGCACAGGGTGCGCGAGAGGAGGGCTGCCCCGAGCGCGAGTGCCATGTAGGCTACTATTTGGTGGACGAGGGCCTCGATACCCTGCGTGCCCAGGTAAGGTATCGCGCCTCACTGCGCGAGAGATTCCGCGATTCGATCCTGCGCCATGCTACAGGCGTATACCTGTCTGTGATCGGCATTCTCACAGCCCTCGTGGTGGCAGCTTTTGTGTGGTATGGCGCCGCCAATGGAGCGCTGGCGATCCAAGTCCTCGCGACCATCCTAGTCGCGCTGGTTCCCGCCAGCATCGCGGCCGTGAGCCTGGTCAATATCGCGGTGACCCATGTCATACCGCCGCGTGTGCTGCCCAAGTTGGATCTGCGCCAGGGCATCCCCGCCGATATGCGTACCCTGGTGGTGATACCCTGCCTCCTGACCCATGAGGATGAGGTAGACTCGCTGGTCCAGCAGTTGGAGCGGCATTATTTGAGCAGCATGGATCCCGAGCTCGGGTTCGGTCTGTTGAGTGATCTGCCCGATGCGACGCAAAAGCATGTCTCGGGCGATGATGCCCTTGTGGAGCGCGCCATCGAAGGTATCGAAGCTCTCAACCGCAAGTACTCGGAAGAGCGCCCCTTTTACCTGTTCCATCGTGAGCGCGAGTGGAATGCCTCCGAGCGCGTCTGGATGGGCTGGGAACGCAAGCGTGGCAAGATAGAGCAGTTGAATGCCTGGATCCTGGGCCATATCAACAATCCATTCCCCGTGTGCCAGGGTGATGTCGAGTTTGTCAAAGAGGCTCGCTATGTCATCACACTGGATGCGGATACGGTCATGCCGCCTGGAGGGGCCGGGCGCCTTGTGGGCGCCATGGCGCACCCGCTCAACCGCGCCGTCTTTGACCCCGACACGGGCCGGGTGGAGGCGGGTTATACGATCCTGCAACCGCGGACCGATCTCAAGTTTTCCAGCGCCCTGGCTTCGCGCTTTACCCGCATCTATGGGGGTGACGTGGGGCTTGACCTGTATACCCGCGCTGTCTCTGACGTGTATCAGGACCTGTTTGGCGAGGCGATCTATGTAGGCAAGGGCATCTATGACATCGAGGCATTCCATCGTAGCCTCGATGGGCGTGTGCCGGAGAACGCTATTCTGAGCCACGATCTGTTCGAGAGCATTCATGGGCGCGCCGGCCTGGTCTCGGATATCGTCCTCTATGAGGACTATCCGCCCACCTACCTGGCCTATACCCAGAGACTGCATCGCTGGGTGCGGGGCGACTGGCAACTGTTGCCCTGGCTCGGCGCACGCGTGCCCACCGCCAGCGGCGAAAAGGTGCCCACGTTTCTCACGCTGCTGGACCGCTGGAAGATCATCGACAACCTGCGACGCAGCACCCAGCAGCTTGCTTTGCTGATCTTTTTGGCGGCGGGCTGGCTGATCTTGCCCGGCTCGCCCATCGTGTGGACCGTCTGGACCCTGGTCATCTCGGCGCTGCCGCTCCTGGCAGGTGCGCTGACCACCCTGATGTCCAAGGTGCGGGCTCCCGAGGCCGCTGCCTCGGCCGGAATTCTGCGTGACGAGGCGCTGCGGTGGCTGCTTTCGCTGGTGTTTCTCCCGTATGAGGGGCTGATCCTGGCGGATGCGGCCATCACCACCATCTACCGGATCTATATTTCCAGGCGCAAGCTGCTTCAGTGGACCACCGCGTCTCACACGGCGCGGCTGCTGGGCCGCGAGCGACGCATGTCGTTGCTCTGGGCGCGTATGAGCGGCGGCACTGTCCTCGGGCTGGTGTTGTTCGGGCTGACCCTGGCGCTGAACCCGCCGGCCCTGGTTGTCGCGATCCCTCTGACCATGGCCTGGGTTCTGGCCCCTCAGGTGGCCGCCTGGATCAGCGAGCCTCCATCGCGTGAAGAGGAGACCCTGACGCGCGAAGAGAATGCCGCATTGCGGAGACTGGCACGCCGTCACTGGCGCTTTTTCGAGGACTTTATCGGCCCGGAGGACCACTGGCTCCCCCCGGATCACTTTCAGGAGGAGCCGCTGGGGCAGGTGGCGCACCGGACTTCGCCGACGAACATCGGCCTGATGCTGCTCTCTACCGTGAGCGCCCACCAGATGGGCTACATCGGTCCGGATGAGCTGGTAAACCGGATACGCTCGTGCTTTGAGTCCATGGAGCAATTGGACCGTTACCGTGGGCATTGGCTCAACTGGTATGATACCCACTCCCTGGAGCCCCTGGAGCCCCGGTATGTGTCGTCCGTCGATAGCGGTAACCTGGCTGGAAACCTGATCTCGCTGCGGCAGGCGCTCTTGCACCTGCCCGAGCTCGATATCTTTCGCTGGCAGACCTGGCAGGGCGTTGGTGACGTGTTGGGGGTTCTGGTCGAGATCGTCAGCAACGTCGACGATCCGGACGCCAAGGGGCTGATCAACAGGCTCCAGCACTACGTGGACGAGGTGTATGACCGGGTCGATGAGGTGCGCGGAGCGCCCGAACGCTGGCCGCTGCTATTTGGCCAACTGCGCAGCGAGTACTGGCCGCGGCTGGACACGATCATTGTCGAGTTGGTGGACGATTTCGGCGACTCGATGACGACCGAGGACCTCGATACCCTCTATATCTGGTTCCAGCGCATTCACGGGCAATTGGACAACCTGCAGGATGAGCTCCAGTCGTTGATGCCCTGGATCTGGGATCTGCAACAGCCACCCGCGGCGCTGTCTGGCGATATGCCCGAGCGTGTGGCCGCCATGTGGCGCGATCTCAGGCGGGCCATGCCCCACCGCATTCCCCTGGGGCAGATCCCCGAGACATGCCAACTGGGCCAGGAAGCGCTGAGTCGCCTCGATGACGAGATTCAGGCGCACTTTGATGCGCAGAATGGCGGCGATCCGGCGCGCCAATGGATCCAACG
The DNA here is from genome assembly GCA_007118555.1 of Anaerolineae bacterium. Classification (GTDB taxonomy): domain Bacteria; phylum Chloroflexota; class Anaerolineae; order UBA1429; family UBA1429; genus UBA1429. The sequence continues at coordinate 9,500 of SKRJ01000105.1, forward strand.
CTTTTCCGCGCGGCTGGACACGGCCCGAGACCGGGCCCGGTGGCTCATTGATCGTAGCCAGAGCCTCGCCGAGACCTGTGAGAACTATGTGCGAGAGATGGAGTTTGGTTTCCTCTTTGACGCACAGCGGCAGGTCTTTTACATCGGGTACAATGTGAGCTCTGCGCGGCTCGACTCGAACCACTATGACCTGATGGCCTCAGAGGCGCGCCTCGCCAGTCTGATCGCGATTGCCAAGAGCGAGGTGCCTGCCAGCCACTGGCTGCATCTGGAGCGTCCCATGGTCGAGACCGGAGGGGGACGTCAGGCGCTGATCTCCTGGAACGGCTCCATGTTCGAGTATCTCATGCCCGAGTTGCTCACGCGCAGCTACCCGGGAACCCTGCTGCACGAATCGAACCGTTCCGCCGTGTACCGCCAGATGGAGTATGGCCGCAGCAAGGGCGTGCCCTGGGGCATCTCGGAATCGGGCTACTATCACTTTGATGCGCACCAGCATTACCAGTATCGCGGCTTTGGTGTGCCGGGGCTGGGGCGCAAACGTGGCCTGGGGGACGATCTGGTCATCACGCCCTATGCCACGATATTGGCCCTGCCCGTAGCGCCTCTGGCGGTACTGCGCAACATTGACGCGCTGATCGAAGAGGGCATGCTGGGGGCCTATGGCTTTTACGAGGCCATTGACTATACGCCAGGGCATCTGCCCGCCGGGCGCACGAGCGCTATCGTCAAATCGTACATGGTGCATCACCACGGCATGAGCATGGTATCACTGTGCAACTACCTGCTGCGCAACTATCATGTCGAGAACATGCACGCGGATCCGCGCATCACCAGTGTCGAGATTCTGCTGCAGGAGGGCATGTCGGCGACGGCGCTACCAGAGCAAGCGCTGGCCGAGCCCCTTTCGGGCGTGCAGCCCGTGGCCTCGAGGCCGCCTGCGGATGGCTGGCGTGTACCAGTGCATTCGCCCGTGCCCCATGTGCACTCGCTCTCTAATGGCGAGTATACCGTGATGATCAACAATGCCGGGGGCGGCTATAGCCGCTGGCGCGATTTCCGCCTGACACGCTGGTCGCCTGATGTCTCGCTGGATCAGCAGGGATCCTGGATCTATTTGCGCGATCTCGATTCGGAGGAAACGTGGTCGGCGACGTACCAGCCGGTTGCCGGGGACATACGGGGGCAGGAGGCCCAGTTTGACCCGCACAAGGCCGAGTTCGTCCGTGTCCATAACGGCATTCGATCGCAGACCGAAGTGGCTGTTGTGCCCGATCCGGAGACCGAGGTGCGGCTGGTTACATTGGCCA
>SKRJ01000209.1 GCA_007118555.1 Anaerolineae bacterium
AGCAGGTATGCGCCCGAGAACCACGCGTTGCAGGCGTCGAGCACGGGCATCTGCGCAGCGTCGGCCCACGCGAGGCGCTCTTGCACAAAGCGCCAGGAGGGTCCGGTATAGCTGGTGAACAGGCCACCCCGGGGGCTGTACTCGGCGTCTCCCTCCAGATCGTGAGCCAATTCGCAGTAGCGTTCCCCCCACCAAGTCCGCGGTGGCGGGCCGCTCATGTCCAGTAACTCCCAGAGCATCGCAACCCAGGCCAGGCTGGCGGTGATGGCTGCACGGTCATTGTGCGTGAGCAGGGTAGACAGGGCGGTGTCCGCCCAGATGGCGGTGCCCCCGACGGCGAGGTGTGGCAGCAGCATGGGGGCCGTGCGCATGAGTGCGCCGTTGCCGGCCGACCTGCTTCCGGCTTGGTGCCATGGGACACTGGCTCGCACCCGATCCAGGGCCTTGCTCACGGCGCTGCCGATGCCATAGATGCGTCCCTGGCAGAAACGAGTTGCCAGGTGCTCGGGGACGAGGCCGCCGTCAGCCAATAGCTGTTCCACGGTCCAAAAGGTGAGTTGCGTGTCATCGGACGGCAGCCCGGCCGCGCGTCCGACCACAGGGTGGTCCAGGTAGTGGCGGATCTCACCAAAGCGCGCCGCCCGAGCGCTCGGTAGCTTGCCCTCGGTCGCGTTGCCCAGAGCATCGCCGATGGCGACACCCAGCAGGCAGCCCGCTACCCTGTCGAACGATAGCGCTTTGGGCTTGGGGGCGAGTTCCTTGTCGAACAGGGCCCCCGGCTCTACGTCAATGGCTCCTTCGTCAAACAGCCGCGCCAGCGTCGTCAGATTGTCCATGCCTGCCCCTCCCGCAAGTGTGAGTCTCGGTTCTGATCGTAGACATGGTACGCGGTCATCGTGTGACGCGCCAGTACATCCGAGCCGCCTTTGGAGACCATCTGGCTAGGCGGCATTCGCACGCCCGAACGACTTGGCTATACTGTCCGGGAATGCCGCGCCGCGTCAGCAGCATACCGAGGAGGCTCTGTCGTGACCGACCCGCAGATCACGTTCTCGCGTCGCGCTATCACCCGCACCCTGGTCGTCGCCACGGCTATCATCCTGCTGCTCAGCGTCGCCGGGCAACTGTGGCTCTACCTCACGCCCCGCGAGAGCCCCTGGGGGATCGTGGGCCTGTTCAATGTCGATTTCGAGATGAACGTGCCCACCTTTTACCAGGTGCTGGTGTTGCTGGTGGCCGTGTTCCTGCTGGGCATCATCGCCATATTAAAGCGACAGGCCCGCGCGCCCTATGTCCTGCACTGGTGGATCTTGGCCCTGGGCTTTTTCGTCATCGCCAACGACGAGTTCTATGCGCTGCACGAGCGCCTCTCCGAGCCGATCCGCCGCTGGCTCGACCTGGAGACGATGGGGGTGCTGCACTTTGCCTGGGTGATTCCCGCCTTTGTCCTCGTGGCGGTCCTCGCGCTCTGGTACCTGCCCTTTCTCAAGCACCTGGACCGCTCCACCCGCACGCGGTTTTTTGTCGCGGCCCTGGTCTATCTGGGCGGCGCCCTGGGCGTCGAGCTGATCGGCGGGCGCTATGCCGAGGCCCACGGCACGTGGAACCTGACCTACAGCATGATCACGACGGTGGAAGAGGGCATGGAAAAGTTTGGCTCGGTGATCTTTGTGGACGCGCTGCTGCGCTACCTGGAGGACGAGTACGGGGCGGTACGGATGGCGTTCACGGCGCGCGGGCGGGGGCATGCCGATGTCCGCGTTTCCATGCCCGAGGCGCCCCTAGTCTATCGGGACGGCGACCGAGCCGATGCCCGCGAGGGTCTGCAGGTCATAGAGGACGATCTCGACGTCCGTCGCTAGGGCGGGGTCCACGTCGGGGGGCAGCTCGATAAAGAGGCCGTCGGCATAGACGTGGCCGGGGCGCCAGAGGCTGGTGGGGTAGTTGCCGGCCAGGGGCGGCAGGTCACGGGAGGCGAGCAGGGCGCCGTCGGCGGCGCGGATGCGCACCGAGAGCTGATAGTTGCGGGGCGCCTGGGCCTCGCTCTGCCAGAGCAGCTCGACCTGCACGCCGCGCTCGCCCACACGATAGCCATAGACCTCGCGCAGGGTGATCACCGGGGGCTGCTCGGGCGGGCCATAGGCGGCCAGCGGGCCGGGCGGCTCGATGTGCGGCGGCGCATCGAGCACTTGGACCGGCTCGAGGGCCAGCAGCCCCAGCGGGCGGCCGTCGGCGGTCTGCGATGGCTGGGCGGCGCCGTCGACGCGCACCTCGGGCCGCAGGACGTACAGGCCGGGCGGCATCTGCGGCGGCAGCGGCAGCTCGATCAGGGTCTCCTGGCCGGTGATGGGCGCGACGGCGTGGGCCCACACGGGGCTGCCGGGAAAGAGATGGGCCGTCAGCGCCACCATCTGGACGCGCACGACGGCCTCGTCGGGGACGTCGTCCCACAGCAAGGTCAGGCGCACCGTCTCGCCCGCCCGCAGGCGCGGCGTATCCAGGCGATAGTCGGCGAGACGCACCGGGCCCATCTGCACGCCACCGTCGGGCCGGTGCAGGTAGGGCGCCCGGCCATAGTCCATCACCAGGGGGCCAACGCGGGCGGCGGTGGCATCGATGGGCGAGGCGAGCAGTAGCCAGGTCACGATCCAGAGCAGGGGGATCGTGGCGCCCAGGGCGGCCCACCGGTACCGGGCGTCACGCAGCATGCCATAGCCCAGCAGCCCCAGCCACGCCAGCCCCGCGACCAACGAGAGCCGCTCGGCCCAGCGCGCCGAACGGGTGGAGCCCAGGGACAGGGTGACGAGGTGCTCGCCTGCGGGCAGATGGACGCTGGCCAGGCCCAGGCCGGG
>SKRJ01000294.1 GCA_007118555.1 Anaerolineae bacterium
GATCGTCCTGCTGGGTTGGTATGCAACCAAGTGTCGCTGTGGCGTATGGAGCCCGGGGAGATCCCGTGCAGAGGTCTCGCCGGGACGGCCATCGGTCAGGTCCTGGTTTGGTAGATCGACCGTTGATTCGGGTGCGGGCTCCTCGGGACCGCAGAGCTGATTGTGGCTCAGGTCGAGCCGCTCCAGCTTGTTCAGGCGCCCCAGCTCGGAGGGGATCGGGCCGGTCAACGCGTTGCCATCCAAAGACAGCGTCACAAGGTTGTTGAGATCGCCCAGCTCTGGAGGGATCGGGCCCTTCAAACCATTGTCGCTCAGGATCAGATGCTCCAGGGTTCCCAGGTTGCTCAACCCGGTGGGGATCGGACCTTCCAGTTCGTTCTCGCTCAGGACGAGCGCGCGCAGTTGGACCAGATCCCCCAACGCGGCAGGAATCGTGCCGCGCAGGTTGTTCGCGCCAAGATCGAGTCTGGCGATATGGCCGCGCGCGCATGTGACGCCATAGAGCGCGCAGGGGATGTCTGTGGGAAACTCCCAGGCATCATGCCAGGTCTCGCCATTCGTTGCGGCATAGAGGGCCTCCAGAATGTGGTACTCGTGTTGGGGGATCTGGCGCTGGCTGGCTCGGACGGTCTGCGGTTTGCTTACCAGGCTCATACCTAACAACAACACCATTAGCAGTAGCGAACTGATTCGCCTTCCAGTCATCTTTCGCCGTTCCTTTCATATTGGGATCGATATCGCTCTTTTGGCTCTGGGCAATATCATCCACTAGCACCATTATAGGGGGCGAGCTCTCAATATGTCAAGCTCCTATTATGACAAGCCCATTTGTCCTGGTATGTCGCATTTCTTGCCTGCCTTGGCCTATCTAATCCATCTCGCTGCTGAAAAGAAACTCGGATGCCTTTCAAATTATTTCATTTGATTCTTTTACATTAAATGCCAGTTTGCTCCCAACGGGCGAGAGGGCCGTCCAGCCGGTTCTCCCCAGCCTGCCCCCAGGTTATCCACAGCCGGTGCCAAGTTATCCACAGGAGTTATCCACAGGCTGCTCTGCTGAGACTCCGGCCCTGCTTGACAGGCCCGCGAGTTTGGCGCATAAATGGCGCTGGTCATGTCAATGCAGCAGGAGTTCAAGATGCAAATCACCGACGTCAAGAGTTACCTCGTGAGTCCCCAGAGTCACACCGCCGGCATGATCGGCGGCAAGAACTGGCTCTTTGTCCGCTTGGAGACCAACGAGGGCCTGGTGGGCTGGGGCGAGTGCTATACCCAGTTGGACCGTGACGTGGCCATCGAGCGCCATGTCATCGAGCTGGGGCGCTACCTCGTGGGCCAGAGCCCCTTTGCCATCAAGTATTTCACCACCACCGTCTACCGCGATTTTGCCGGGTTGCGCGGCTCTATGGATCTGTTCTGCGCCATGAGCGGCATCGAGCAGGCGATGTGGGATCTGGCCGGCAAGGCCCTGGGCGCCCCGGTGTACAACCTGCTGGGCGGCGCCTGCCGCGACAAGATCCGGGTCTATGCCAACGGTTGGTATGGCGGCGCCAAGACGCCCGAGGCCTATGGCGAGATGGCGGCGCAGACGGTGGCGCTGGGGTTCACGGCCCTCAAGTTCGACCCCTTCCCGGGCCCCTGGCGCCTCTATGTGGATCGTGAGCGGGAAAAGACGTTTGTCGATACCGTGGTCGCGGTGCGCGAGGCTGTGGGCCCCGATGTGGACCTGCTCATCGAGGGGCATCGGCGCCTGGCGCCCATGCATGCCGTGCGGCTGGCCCACGAGATCGCACCGCTGGGGATCTACTGGTACGAGGAGCCGGTGCCTGTGGACAATGCGGCGGCCCTGGCCGAGGTGCGTAGCGAGGTGTCGATCCCGATCGTGACGGGCGAGACGCTATATAGTAAGTCGGACTTCCTACCTGTGTTCGAGCATCGCGCGGCGGACATCATTAATCCCGATGTATGCAGTTGTGGCGGCATCCTGGAGCTCAAAGAGATCGCGGCGATGGCCGAGCCCTACTTCGTCGCCGTGTCACCGCACAACTATAACAGCACCAGCATGGGCCTGGCCGCCACGGTGCAGGCCGCAGCCACCATGCCCAACTTTATCATCACCGAGTATTTCCTGAATTTCGAGGCCACCAGCGCCCAGATCGCGCGCCATCCCCTCAAGCCCGAGAACAGCTTCATCGCTCTGCCCGACCGGCCGGGCCTGGGCGTTGACCTGGATGAGGAGGCGCTGACCGCCCACGCGTATCAGCAGTACCCCCGGCGCACCTTTGTCGGCACAGGGGGCGAGCTGTAGCGCCTGCATCCGGGGCGGTGTCGCAACGCAAAAACGGGCCAGATGGTGTCATCTGGCCCGTTTGGTCGATCTGCTATTGCGGCAGGAAGGAGTCAGGCCCCCTGCTTGGTATAGGTAGCGCACACCTTGCGGAAATGAAAACCATAGATCGCCAGCGTGATCGCCTCGGGAAAGAGACGCGGCCGGGTAAACAGCGTCCAAAGGATCAGCTTCCAGTACTCCCAGCGCTCTTGTCCCTTGATCCCCAGGGCCACGATAGAGCGGAAAAAGGCCGCCAGATACTGCCAGTCGAGCCTATAGCGGATGATCCGTGACTTGTTATAGGTCCTGAGAAAGGTACGCACCCGCTGGTAGTAGTACTCGGGCGCATAGATGGTCTGGAGGATGCGATGGTAGCCCTCGTGCAGCAGCTCGGGGGCCATCTTGGGCTCGAAGTTCATCGTATCATCGGTGTTGTTTCCCGAGGTAGCGCCCACCAGGCGCCCCTCCTCGCGCAGGCGCTCGTACAGGCGGGTGCCAAAGGGCGCCTGCAACAGGCCCACCA
>SKRJ01000314.1 GCA_007118555.1 Anaerolineae bacterium
CTGTCGCAGGAACTCGTGCTCCCGGGTGAGGGGATTGGCGAGCCGGAAATAGCTCTCGGCATCGGGCTGGGTGCGGGTCGGCGTCAGAGCGGCCACCGACTCGAGATTGGTCATCGAGTAGGTGATGATCTCGCTCAGGCCACAGCCCACCAGGATCTCGCGCACCCGCTCCTCCAGCTCCAGATCGCGGTCTCGCTGCTGGGCTGGCATCTCCTCGTCGATCAACGTGGTCGGCAGGCGATCGTAGCCATACACCCGCGCCACCTCTTCGATCAGATCGGCGGGGATGGTGACGTCTATGCGAAAGCTGGGCACGGTCACGCGCACTTGCGGCTCGTCGGCATCCGTGGCCTGGCTGGGCATACCCAGCGACGAGAGCATGTCGGCCAGCGCCTCTGCCGTCAGCGAGATGCCCAGGGCGCGCCGCACGGCGGCAGGCGTCAGTGTCAGCTCCCGGGCCTCAAACGGGACGGGATAAGCGTCGGCCAGGCCCTCGGCCACGGTGCCGCCGGCCAGTTCGCGCATCAGCGCGGCGGCGCGCTCCAGGGCCCGCAGCGTGCCCTCGCGATCGACGCCGCGCCCAAAGCGCTGGGCCGCCTCGCTGGGGATGCGCAGGTCCGCCGAGGTGCGGCGCACGCTGATGTTGTCAAAGTTGGCCGATTCCAGCAGGATGTGCCGCGTCCCTTCCGTGACCTCGCTCTCCAGCCCGCCCATGACGCCGGCCACGGCCACGGGCCCGCCGCCATCGGTGATCAGCAGCATGTCGGGGTCGAGGGTGCGCTCCTGGCCGTCCAGCGTCGTCATGGTCTCGCCCGGCTGGGCCCGCCGCACGATGATGGCCGGGGGACCGCCCTCGGCGCGGGGGCGCAGCAGATCATAGTCAAAGGCGTGCAGCGGCTGGCCCAACTCGAGCATCACATAGTTGGTGATATCGACGATATTGTTGATGGGGCGCTGCCCCGCCAGCAGCAGGCGGCGCTGCATCCACACAGGCGAAGGCCCGATCTCGGCGTCGCGGATCAGAGCGGCGCTATAGCGCGGGCAGAGATCGGGGTCCTCGATCACGATCTCGACCTGCCCCTCGATGGACGGGCCGTCAGCCTGCAGGGCGGGCTCGATGGGGTGAAACGCCTTGATCGGCTCGCTGGGCGGGCAGAGGGCGGCCGTCTCGCGGGCCACGCCCAGGATGGAAAAGGCACGCGCCAGGTTGGGCGTCAGATCCAGATCCAGCACCGTGTCCCCCCAGTAATCGGCAAAGGGCATGCCGACAGGCGCGTCCTCGGGCAGCACCAAAATGCCGGTGTGCTCCTCCGAGAGGCCCAACTCCTTTTCGGAGCAGACCATGCCCGAGGAATAGACGCCCCGGATCTTGGTGCGCTTGAGGGTGGCATAGCGCAGCTCGTCGGCATAGGGGTCGATGAGGCGCGCGCCCTCCTGGGCGAACACCACCTTGTGCCCCTGGTCGCCGACGCGCAGGTTGGGGGCGCCGGTGACCACCTCCATCGCCTCCGCGGCGCCAAAATCCACCGTCACCAGCACCAGCCGGTCGGCGTTGGGGTGCGGCTGCACCTGCACCACCCGGCCCACGACGATCTTGTCGCGGTCCCAGGTCTCGCCGATGCGGTCTATGTTGCCCACCTCCAGGCCGGCCAGGGTCAGGCGCTCGGCCAGGGTGTCCAGGGTGCAATCCCAGGTGACGTACTCTTGCAGCCAACTCAACGGAACGCGCATGATCTCCGTTCCTCCTTCTAATCCGGTCAGGCAAACTGCCGCAAAAAGCGCAGGTCGTTGCTATAGAACAGGCGTATATCCGGGATGCCATACTTGAGCATGGCCAGGCGCTCGGGCCCCATCCCAAAGGCGAGCCCGGTATAGACCTCGGGGTCATAGCCGCCATTACGCAGCACCGTGGGATGCACCATGCCGCAGCCGAGGACCTCGAGCCAGCCGCTGTGCTTGCAGAGCTGGCAGCCCTCGCCCTCGCACAGGATACAGTCCACGTCCACCTCAGCGCTGGGCTCGGTAAAGGGGAAATAGCTGGCCCGGAAACGCAGCCTGCGCTCGGCGCCAAACATCTCCTTGGCAAAGCTCTCCAGCACGCCCTTGAGATCGGCCATGGTGATCTTCCGGCCGATGGCCAGCCCCTCGACCTGGTAGAACATGTGCTCGCTGCGGGTGGTCACCTGCTCATAGCGGTAGCACTTGCCCGGCAGGATCACCCGGAACGGCTCGGGGTGATAGGCGCGCATGGCGTGGATCTGCCCGGGCGAGGTGTGGGTACGCAGCAGGACGCCGGCGTCCGTGGTGTGAAAGGTGCTCCACATGTCCCGCGCCGGATGATGGGGCGGGATGTTGAGCATCTGAAAGTTGGTCACATCGTCCTCGACCTCGGGCGACCGATAGACGGAGAAACCCATCTGGCCAAAGATGGCATAGATCTCGCGCAGCACCTGGGTGATCACATGCAGATGCCCCAGCGAGGGCGCGCGCCCCGGCAGGCGCACATCCAACGCCTCGGCCCGCAGGCGCTCGTCCAGGGCCGCGGTCTCCAGCGCCGCCTCCCGCGCCTCATAGGCCTCGGTGAGCGCCAGGCGCACCTGATTGGCCATCTGGCCCGCCGCCGGGCGATCCTCGGGCGGCAGTTGCCCGATGCCCCGCAGCGCCAGCGTCACCTCGCCGCTGCGCCCCAGGTAGGCCACGCGCCAGGCCTCCAGGGCCTCGGGCGTCTCGGCCTGCTCCAGCTCGGCCAGCGCGCGTTCGCGCAGTTGTTCCAGTTCTTGCGTCATAGCACACCCCCTCTTGCATCGTTGGGGAATCGTTCCGAACCAACAAAAAAACGGCCACAGC
>SKRJ01000360.1 GCA_007118555.1 Anaerolineae bacterium
CGCCGGATCATCTTGGAGGGCGAGGTCGCCAACCCGGCCAATCCGCCTTCGGGGTGCTATTTCCATCCGCGCTGCCGCTACTGCATCGACATCTGCAAGGAAGAGGAGCCGGAGCTGCTCGAGTACCGACCGGAGCACTATGCCAAGTGCCATCGTGCAGAGGAGCTCTCCCTGCGCGGCGTGGGAGGGTGACGCGGGATATGGAGAAAGAACCGCTCTGGCCCAAGATCCGAGGGTTTGTGCTCTGGATCATATCTTTTACGCTGGGCGTGATAGCGCTGCTCGCAGCCCATGAGACAATCCGGTTGCTTGCCACGCTTTTACTGCCTATGGATCCCGGTGAGACGGTAGCCTGGGGTGGCCAGATCATGTTCATCTCTATCTTGTCTCTCATTATCCTGGGAGTCGTCTGGCTCGTCTGGCTTATCGCTCTCGTCGATCGCTATACCAAGGCGAAATCCGCCACCGTGCTTGCGCGGCGCTTTGGCATCACGACCCTGATCCAGGCGGCCATCCTGGGCACATACGGGCTGGCGAACTGGATACTTCTCTAGGCCCTTGCGCCAAGAGCGCTGGATCCTGGGCCTAGAGACTGAGGGCCGTTGCTTACCGGGGTAAGCAACGGCCCTTTTCTACTGGCGGGCTGCGGACCGAGTCCGGGACCGGAATGGCAGGATGACGCCCGCAGGCGATGGTGTATAATCAGCCCCAAACCGCACGGTAGCATCGCGGGTTCCGACGAGCCCAGGCTCCAAGTATCATCGCGCGCAACGGCCGCCCCTGCGGACTATAGAAAGGTGATGCCAGCCATGGAGAGAGAGCCGGTTGGCCCCAAGGCCCTGGGGTTCATACTGTGGGTCGTGTCGTTCGGGCTGGGAATCGTGGCCCTGCTCGCCGCGCACGAGGCGATCCGCATCGTCTCGTCGTTCCTAGTGCCACTGCAACCCGGCGAGACGGTGGCGTTCGCGGGTCAGGTGAGATTCGTCTCGATTCTGTCGCTTTTCGGCCTGGGCGTCGTCTGGATTGTATGGTATATCACCATTGCCGAGCTCTACACCCGGGGGAAATCGACGGCCATCGTGCTGCGTCGGTTTGGCATCACGACCGCGATCCAGGCTGCGATCGTCGCCATGTACCTGCTGGTGAGCTGGATTCTCCTCTAGAGGCGAGCCCCACGGTCACTGACGCCAAGTCCCTTGCGGGCCCTTCAAGACTTGGCACCACCCGCCCCTCGGGCGAACATGACGACATCCCCCCACTTCATGTATAATGCCGCCATACGTGACCACATCATTGCACAGGAGGGTCCCAAGAATGACAGAGTATGCAGGCTTTCACCCGATAGACAAGAGCGCCCTGCCCGGCCAAGAGGTCGGCGTCGGGGTGCTGGGATATCGCTTCATGGGGCGGGCACACTCGAACGCCTACCACAAGATGCCCATGTTCTTTTGGCCGCCGGTGGCCCAGCCGCGGTTGGTCGCCATGTGCGGCCGCACCGAGGACGCCGTCGCCGAGATGGCCCTGCGCCTCGGCTATGAGGGCTACTACACCGAGCTGGACGAGATGCTGGCCGACCCCCGCATCCAGTTGTTCGACAACTGCGCCTCGGCCAACGCCCACGTAGAGCCCACCCTGGCCGCCATCGCCGCGGGCAAGCACGTGCTGTGCGAAAAGCCCCTGGCGCCCAACGCCGCCGACGCCAAGCGCATGTGGCAGGCCGCCGAAGAGGCCGGCGTCGTGCACATGACCGGGTTCAACTATCGCTTTGTGCCCGCCGTGCGCTTTGTGCGCGACCTCATCGAGCAGGGCGTCATCGGCGACATCTACTCTTTCCGGGGCGCCTACCTCCAAGAGGGCGGCGACAACCCCGACCGGCCCTTTACCTGGCGCAGCGACCGCAGCCAGGGCGGGTATGGCGCGCTGGGCGACATTGGCGTGCACATCATCGATCTGGCGCGCTACCTCGTGGGCGAGATCACGACGCTGACCGCCATGACCCAGACCTTTGTCAAGGAGCGCCCGATCCCCGAGCGCCCCGGCGAGATGGGCAAGGTCACCGTCGACGATGTGTTCGTGTCCACGGTCATGTTCGAGTCGGGGGCCATCGGCACCATCGAGGCGTCCAAGGTGGCCACCGGCCGCAAGAACCAGAACACGTTCGAGATCAACGGCTCCAAGGCCAGCGTCGTGTTCGACCTGGAGCGCCTGAACGAGCTGCAGGTGTACCTGCGTGAAGGCACGCCCGACACGCTCCAGGGTTTCGCCAACGTCTCGGTCACCGAGCGGGATCACCCGTTCTACCAGTTCTGGTGGCCCCACGGCCATATCATCGGGTGGGAGCACAGCTTTGTGGGCGAAGTGAACCACCTGATGACCGCCATCGTGCGCGGCGAGTCCATCGCGCCCTATGGCGCCAGCTTTGAGGACGGCTACCGCGCCCTGGCCGTGGCCGAGGCCGTGCTCGAATCCGCCGACAAGGGCCGCCGCATCGAGGTGGCGTACTAGACGGCGGGGAATGCCGGCGTGTTTCGTCCGGCCACGCACGGATGAGAGAGTCGCAGACCGGGGCAAAGACAAGCTTTGCCCCTACGGCACGCGCAGTCAAACTATATGCGGTAGGGGCGAACGACGCATGAATGCGTATGTGTTCGCCCACCAACATACGACATCAACACAGGAGACACACAACGATGAAACTCGGTATGGACATTTACACGGTACGCTCCCAGGGTTGGGACGCATTCCAGTTGCTGGACTATTCCAAGCAGATCGGCCTCGATCTGGTGCACTTTTCCGACCTGAACCCCTTCAAGAGTCTGGAGGATGACTATCTCGACCAGGTCA
>SKRJ01000250.1 GCA_007118555.1 Anaerolineae bacterium
CCGGGCTGCCGGATGTCGCTGGCCATCGTGGGCAGATCGGCCACCGACGCGCGGATGCGCTCCAGGTACCCCTCCCATGCGCGCCACTCGGCGTCATGGTCTCGCCCCACGATCCAGGCCTCGACGGCGGCCAGCAGGCCCATGATCTCTTCCTTGCCGGCCTTCATGGGGCGGGCCACGCCGTGGTACGGGGCGCTGTTGCGGCAGGCGGCCTGCAGCAGCGCCTTGCGGCCCAGCACCAGCCCCGAGGCCTGCGGCCCGCGCAGGCACTTGCCGCCGCTGTAGGCCACGGCGTCGGCGCCTAGCGCGAGGTAGCCGTTGGGGACGTCGGGGCGCTCGGCGGCGGCATCCACCAGCACCGGGATACCGCGCCGACGGCCCACGGCGATCATCTCTGCCACGGGGATGCGCCCCAGGTGCGACTGATCGCCGGTAATGGCCAGCATGGTGGTATGCGGACCGATGGTGGCCTCCAGCTCGGCCAGTGTCTCGATCTCGACGATGCGCGCGCCGGCCAGGCGCATGGCCCGGTCATACATATTGCGGTGGCCGCGCTGCATGATCACGACGTCGGCCATGCCCGTCGTGTCGGGCAGGCGGGCCATCTTTTCCGGATCGCCCCCGGCCAGCCAGGCGGCGGTGATCTCGGTCAGGGCGGCGGCGCAGCCGCTGGCGATATAGCCCCACTCGGCGCCGGTCAGCTCGGCGAGACGCCGCCCCACGGCGTCCATCAGGTCCTCCATCAGGACATAGTGGTCGGTGGCACGGCACATGGCCTCGACGCTGACATCCAGAGCGCGCGAGCCGGTCAGCACGGTGTAAGTCCCCATGCAGTTGATCAGCGGTCGCACGCCCAGGGAGGCATAGGTCGGCGCGGCGTTGCGGGTGCGGGTAGCCGTGGCCCCCGTGTCCCGCTCTGTTTCCAGCGCCGCTTGCACCGCCGGGTGCACATGCGGGTTGTAGAGCTCGTAGCGACCATCGCCGCGCAAAAAGAGGAACGGCTTGATGCCCTCCCAGTGGCGGCGGGCGGGGGGCAGATTCACGATGCAGGCCATCATATGCTGCGTGATGGTGCTCTCGCTCCAGTCGCCCGCCCGCCTCACGGCATCGTACAGCTCCGAGGCACACAGGACCCGCCCCGGCTGGAATGCGTCGCGGATCGCCTCTTTGCACGACTCGCCCTTGTATCCCTTGGCCATGCTTGCCCCCTGCTGGATGACGATGAACGCGGCTGACAGAGTGTCGCCAGCCTAGCCCGAGCGCCTCGCCATGTCAACCTTGGCAACAGACTGACGCCACAGGTACATGCCCCCGTGTTGACAACGTTGTCCATTTGGCGTAGCGTATGCACGTGCCATGCAAAGCACCGGCGCTGCCCTGCAGGGACGCGCTGGGCCGCACAGGGTCGAGAGCCAAAGGCAGAAAGGAAGGATCAGGATGAAGTGGTGTGCTGATGTGGGAGGCGTGGGCAACGGAACGGTGGCCGGGGCCATCAAGTTCGTCAAGACGTTGGGCATCGAGGCCCTCTCGGTAGGTTGGGCCTATGTGCCAAGCGTGCGCGAAAAGGGCTACCTCGAGCTAGAGCCCGTCCAGGCCATGAAGGACGAGATCGAGGCGGCAGGCGTCGAGTGGGGGCCGATGGTGGCCTGGGCGCCGCGGGATCTGCCCCAGGGCGCCGAGGCGGACGAGCATTTCGCCAACCTGCGCAAGAATTTCGAGGTCATGGCCGGGGTCGGCACCGAGACCGTGGTGATGTTCCCTCCGGGCCGCCCCGACACCCCGTGGGACGAGGTGGTCGCCTACTATACGCCGCTGATCGCGCTGGCCGACGAGTTCGGCGTCCGGGTGGGCCTGCACGGCCATGGCCGTTTCATGCCCAGCAAGGTCCAGTGGCAGCTCATGAACGATGTGCCCAGCCCCAACAACGGGCTCACCCTCTGCTCGGGCAACATCTTTCATGGCGACGGCGAGGACATGTACGACTCGACCTATGAGCTGGCCAAGGCCGGCAAGGTCTTTTTCGTGCACGTGCGCGACGTCAAAGAGGGCGAGGGCGAAAAAGAGTACTGGCTCGACCAGGGCGATGTCGATCTGCCGCGCTTTATCGCCGCGCTCAAGGCGGGCGGCTATAACGGCTATGTGCGCTCCGAGCACCTGCCGACCGACATGTACCGGACGTTCACGCCGGGCGAGAATGGCGTCGCGGACATTGGCACGGCGTTCTCGGTGGGCTATCTACGGCATCTGATCAAGTAGCTGTTGCATACACAAGCGGAGGGGCTCGCAAGGGTCCCTCCGCTTTTTCGTGTCCTTTTATGCAACAGGCCCCGTCCGCTAGTCCAGGCGCAGCTCCAGATAACGCACATCCTCCACAGGGTTGTAGACATAGGGCTCTGTGGGCACAAAGCCAAAGGATGCGTACAGGCGCAGGGCGCCCTCCATACGCGAGAGGGTGTCCAGACGCATGTCGCGGTAGCCCCGCTGCCGGGCCTCGTCGATGATGCGCGCCACCAACGCCCGGCCCAGGCCCAGCCCGCGGTAGGCGGCCCGGACGTACAGTCGTTTCATCTCGCAGACATCGGCATCGATCGCGCGCAGCGCCACGCAGCCCGCGGCCTGCCCATCGACCCAAGCCAGGATCAGCGAGCCCTCGGGCGGAGCGTATTTGCCCGGGAGCGCCGCCAACTCGGCCTCGAAACCCTGAAAGCATAGATCGATCTGCAGCGACGCCTCATACTCGCGAAAAAGCTGCCGGACGACATCCATCGCGACGGGCCCGTCGGCCGCCACAAGCTCGATCACCGCCCGCTCGGTTTCGTGTTGCAAGAGTC
>SKRJ01000162.1 GCA_007118555.1 Anaerolineae bacterium
CCCCTCGTGGCGCTCACGGGCACCGCCAGCAAGATCGTGCTCAAGGACGTACAGCGCGAGCTGGGCATCACCTCGTTCGAGGCCATCATCACCCCCAAGGGCTTTGATCGGGCCGAGCTACAGTTCCGGATCATCCCCAGCCTGTCCAGTGAAAAGCTCTATCGGGTGATCGGTGTGCTGGAGAGCCTCCCCGGGTATTTTGTGGTCGAAAGGGGACGCTTTTTTGCAGCCGGCAACGGCGGCACCTATGCCGGCCTGCTCTTTTGTCCGCATGTCAACGGCGCCTATGGCGTGGTCGAGCAGGCCCGCAGCCTCACTCAGGAGATGAGGATCCCCGTCAGAATCTATAGCGGCGGCGCGCCCCGTGGCTGGAATACCGACACATGGGACGACGAAAAGCGTCGCATCGCCCACGAGTTCAAGCGCGATGGCATCCCGCTGCTGGCCTGCACCAGCGCCTTTGGCATGGGCATCGACAAGAGCAACATCCGCTATACGGTCCACATCGGCCTGCCCAGCTCTATCGAGACCTTTTACCAGGAAGCGGGGCGCGCCGGCCGTGACCGATCGCCCGCCACCTGTACCATCGTGCTCTCCAACGATGACCCGGCGCGCTCCCAACGGCTGCTCAGCCCCGAGGCGCCCCTGGAGGCCGTGGCTCGTGAAGTGGACGCCACAGCTTGGAACGATGCTGATGACATCATTCGGGCGCTCTGGTTCCACGTGCGCGCCTTTCGCGGCGTGCAGGCCGAGTTGGACGATGTGGCGAGCATGCTCGAGCAGCTCCACGACACCACGACGCGGCATCACGTTAGTGTCACCTGGCGCGATCACCGCTGGTTCTCGGAGCGGGACGGCCATGACCAGGCGCGGCACCGCGCCGAAAAGGCGCTGCACCGGCTGGTGATCCTGGGCGTCGTGGCAGACTATTCGGTGGACTATGCCTCCCACGAGTTTGGCGTGCAGGTGGCCGGAGCCACCCAGGAGGAGATCGCCCATGCCCTGGGGGCGTACGCCACCGCCTACCAGTGGCGCCTGGGCGAGCAGTACCTCCGGAGCGCCCTCGCCCTGCGGCAGGCTCCCCACGAGGCGTATGTGCTGGCCGTCGCCGGGCTGCTGATCCGCTTTATCTATGAGCATATCGAGATGGCCCGCCGCCGGGCGCTCAACGAGATGCTGCAGGCGGCGACCACGGCCCGCGACGGCGACGATCTGCGGCGGCGCATCCTGGACTATTTGCAGCAGTCCGAGTGGGACGAGCGGCTCGAGGACGTGCGCGCCTCGCCCCGCGGCGGCCTCGAGCGCCTAGGTCCCCTGCTGGACGACTGTGTCTCGCCCAACGACGCCGCGGCCCTGCGCGCCGCCGCCGGGCGCGCCCTCGCCTCCTATCCCGATGTGCCGGGGCTCTTGTTGCTGCGCGGCGTATCCGAGGCGCTCTGTCCCGACACCGATCCCGAGGTGGTGCGCCAGAATGTGATGGCCGCCCGCGGGTTTGCCGCCGACCCGTTCGGGCTCGATGTCGACGAGCTCGCCCGCTCGCTGGCCCAGATGATCACGCGGGCCCAGGACAAGGCGGGCGCCGCCGAGCTCTTGCTGCACGCCGCGCTGCCACACGAGGGCGCCGATCGGCCGCTGGCGCGGGCCCTGGTGCGCCATCTGCCCCAGGATCTGACGGCGTGGCCCGCCCGTTGGCTGCTCCAGCGATTGTTGACCCGCTGCGCCACCCTCACGACGACGAAAGGAAGCGACAATGACGGTAACCGGCGTGGATGACTTTTTGCAGGCCGAGGAGCAGGCCCACCTGCTCGTCGATCAGCTCCATACGCTCGCTCAGGAGATGGCCCACTACAAGGCCGCACACGAGGCGTTGGATGACGCCAGCACCGACCTGGGCGAACTGACGACCCGGCTAGGGGCGCTCACACAGGATGTGGGCAAGGTGTTCGAGGCCCTGCACGCCATCGGCACGCCCGAGATCCTGGCGGCTCAGAGAGAGATTGCCCAGGCACACAGCCAGGAGATCCAGGCGCTGACCAGCGCGATCGAAAAGCAGACCGAGATGGCACAAGAGCGCGGTGCCGAGATCCAGGAACTACGCGCCACCCTCGAGGCGCAGGCCGCTCAGACGAGCGCCGCCCTGCGTACCGTGCGGCACCTGGCCGCGGGCGGGCTGGCCCTGTCCCTGCTCGCCGTGGCGCTGATGGGTTGGCTGGCCCTGGCGCTATCGGGCGCCTGAGGGCCGGCGCACGCCTACCGAACGCGGATCGCGTCCGGCAGCACCAGATGAGATTCGCCCGTGTCGGCAGGCACCCGCTGGCCGCTGGCGGGATCATACAGGCCCACATGCAGCCAGGCCTCACCGGTATACGCAGGATCATGCCAGTGCAGCGTATGCGCATCGGCGAGGAACTCGCCCGCCACCCATCCCGTGGTGGGACGGGTCCCATGGACCGGCGCGCCGTCATGTTGGGCGATCAGACGCCCGTCGACGCTCACCAGGTGCACAAAGGCGACCAGGGGCCCCTCCGAGGGCGCTAGCGCCTCCCAGTGCAGCGTCAGGGTCACGTCGTCCCCTGCGGCAAGGACCGTGTCCGGGAGATCATAGCCAATGAGCGTGGCCAGGTTGCCCAACGTCCCCACGAACCGATGCTGCACCTGTGGCCGCTGAAACGTGCGTACCACGGCCACAATCTCGACCTCGCCCAGGCTCACAGGTTCCTCGCCCGGCACCCGCACCACGACCTGCGCCGGCCCTGCGGCCACCTCGGGCGGCACAAACAGCTCGCGCCACTCGATCACGATCTGGCCCGGCGCCCAGCGATCCGTCGG
>SKRJ01000260.1 GCA_007118555.1 Anaerolineae bacterium
GCCATTCCGACAGTGGCCCCCACCAAGACGCCCACGGTGACCTGTGACGACCAAGTGCATCCCGCCTTGTACGCCGCCTGGCGCACCGTGGGGCCCGAACTCCTCGGTTGCCCCCACGGCGCCGCCCTCGAGTCCGCCTGGGGCTGGCAGCTCTTTCAGCAGGGCGAGATGTTCTGGTTCAGCCAGACGCGCCAGATCATGATCCTGTTCTGGGATGATAGCACCTGGACCTATGTCCCCGACCGGTGGCGCGAGGGGATGCCCGACCTGGGATGCGAGGCGGACCCACCGCACGGCCTTTGGCAGCCGATTCGCGGCTTTGGCCTGGCCTGGTGCGACGAGCATGGCGTGCGTGACCGCCTGGGATGGGCCCTCGACTCTGAAGAGGCGTTCTCCAGCGTATACCAGGCCTTTGACGGTGGTTCGTTGGTGACCCATCCCGATGGCGGCGTGTTCTGGCTCAATCGCGATGGCACCCATTTTCGTGTTGCGTTCCCTCCGCTCCCATGAGGAAAGAGATATGAGCCCATTACACCGGCGCCGCTGCGGCATTCTCTGCCATCCGACCAGCCTGCCCAGCCCCTTTGGCATCGGCGATCTGGGCAATGACGCCTATCGGCTGATCGATTTCCTGTACAGCGCCGGCCAGTCGGTCTGGCAGGTGCTGCCTCTCGGGCCCACCGGCTATGGCGATTCGCCCTACCAGCCCTTTTCCGCCTTTGCCGGCAATCCCCTGCTCATCGATCTGCGGCAGCTCGTCGATGACGGCCTGCTGGCGGAGCGGGACCTGGCGCTGCCTGACCCCTTTAGCGACGAGCATGTGCGCTATGGCGAGGTGATCGCCTTTAAGGATCTGGTACTGCGCAATGCCTACAAGCAGTTGGGCGAGGCTTCTGAGGCCTTTGCGCGCGAGTTCGAGGCGTTTGGCCAGGCCCAGGCCCACTGGTTGGACGACTATTGCCTCTTTATGGCGCTCAAGCAGCACCACCGCTGGGCCTCGTGGACCGAGTGGCCCGAGGAGATCGCCCAGCGCCAACCCGAGGCGCTGGCCCACTGGCGCGACGCGCTTGGCGACGAGATCAGCTATCAGCGCCTGCTCCAGTTCCTCTTTGAGCGCCAGTGGCAGCGTCTGCACGCCTATGCCAACGAAAGCGGCGTCGACATCATCGGCGATCTGCCCATCTTTGTGGGCCATGATAGCGCCGATGTCTGGGCGAACCAGGAGCTTTTTTATCTCGACGAGCAGGGGCAATGCACCGTCGTGGCCGGGGTGCCGCCCGACTATTTTTCGCCCACGGGCCAGCGCTGGGGCAATCCCCTCTATCGCTGGGACCTGATGGCGGACAATGGCTATGCGTGGTGGATCGAGCGCCTGCGCCGTGTGCTGGCCCATGTGGACCTGGTGCGCATCGATCACTTTCGTGGCTTTTGCGCCTACTGGGAGGTGGCCGCCGACGAGCCCACCGCCATCAATGGGCGCTGGGTGCCGGGGCCCGGGCGCGCCTTTTTTGACGCCGTGTGCGCTGCCCTGGGCGAGCTGCCCATCCTCGCCGAGGATCTGGGCCTGATCACCAAGGATGTAACCGCCCTCCGCGAGGAGCTCGGCCTGCCCGGCATGACCGTGCTCCAGTTTGCCTTTGGCGGTCCCTCGACCAACCCGCACCTGCCCTATAACCACGAGCGCAATAGCGTCGTCTATACCGGGACCCACGACAATGACACCACCGTCGGCTGGTACGGGGATTTGGGCGAGCGCGAGCGCCATCATCTGCACGTCTATACCGGCTCGGACGGTTCGGACGTGCACTGGCATCTGATCCGCATGGCGATGAGCTCGGTGAGCGATCTGGCCATCTATCCCTTGCAGGACGCCCTGGGCCTGGGGAGCGCCGCCCGCATGAACTATCCCGGCCGCGCCCAGAACAACTGGACCTGGCGCTATACACCCGATGCCCTGCGGCCCGAGCTGGCCGAGACGCTGGCCGAGCTGGCGCGGGCCACCGGGCGGCATCCGGTCACCGACGACGATGAGCCTGCTGACGAGTAATCCTGGCCTGAGGGAGCATCTTGACGAACCGTTCCGACACCGACTGGGAAGCACTCTGGAGCAATCTGCTGCGCTTTGCCCCCGAGATGACGCCCCAGGGCCGCGAGTACCTGCACCTCGCTCAGCGCCTGGTGCGCGCCAACCGCGCCCTGGCCGAGCTCTCGGAGCTGGAGGATGAGGTCTATCAGGAGCTCCAGGGCGTCTCTATGCTGCTCCGCTCCGTGGGCGGCCCCGAGGAGGGCTGGCTCGTCCAGCTCCTCTCGATGATCACCCACCTGATCGACATGCTCTATGTGCGCCTCGAGTATGCCAAGTGGGACATCTCGCCCCTGTCCGAGCTTACGGCGGCCTTGGGCGACATCGAGGGCGAGGACGACCTCACCGAGGCCGACCGTGAGGTTCTGGGGTTCTTGGCCGAGTACGATGGGGCGGTGCGTTCGGGGGGCGGCCTGTTCGATCAAGAGACGCTGGATCGGCTCCAGGCCCGCGCCGACGCCTTGGAGCGCCAGGGGACGGTGGCCGACCACCGCCGCCTGCGTGCCCTGGCCGATCTCGTGTCCAGGTTCCTGCGCTATAACCCGGACGACGACTGGCTGACCTGAGGCAAAGCGAAACCCGTTCCCCGCCATCTTTGCCGGTTATAGGCCTGCGTGGTATAATCGGCCAGTATGCAGTAGGACTATTTTCGAGGAGGAAACTCGGTTCATGGCAAAATCCAGAGTTCAGGATATCCGTAACGTCGTGCTCCTGGGGCATGGGAGCTGCGGCAA
>SKRJ01000166.1 GCA_007118555.1 Anaerolineae bacterium
CCCGCCAAATCCGCAGACCGCGGATGGTCGGGCAGGTTGCGGCGCACGTGGTCGAGGTGATACAGGGCCTCGCGAAAGAGGGCCTCGACGTGGGCGTCATCGATCGAGTAGAACACCTGGTTGCCCTCGCGCCGCGTCTGCACCAGGCGCACAGCGCGCAGCCGGGCCAGGTGATGGGAGACCGCCGAGGGTGACACGGGCACGTTCTCGGCCAGTTCGTTCACGCTGTACTCGCGCTTGGTCAGCAGATACACGATCTGAGCCCGGGTGGCGTCGGCCAGCATGGCAAAGGTGTCGGCGATATCGAGCAGCACGTCCTCGGGCAGCGGGGTTGGCTCGCGACCGATGGGATGGTCGATGGGCATGGGGTCCTCCAATGGGTATCTGAGCCGCCACGCACAATGTAGCGGGCGGAGCGCCAGGTGTCAAAGCGACGCAAAAGAAACAGGGCCCCCTGAGGTTTTGGGAGCCCCTGTTCCGATGGGCGGGTGCGCCTGCGCCGCTAGGCTACCGGCGTCGCGATATAGCCGTCGCCGGCGCGCTGCAGGCGGATCCAGGGGGTGCGCGGGTCGTGGTACATGATGATCATGGCTTCGTGCTCCACCGCCCACTCGGCCACCTTGCGGCGGTTGGCCTCGTCGTGCTCCCGCGACCAGGCCCAGCTTGAGCCCCACGGCGGGTTCTCGAAATTCTTGTAGGAGAGGGCCAGGTCGCCCACAAAGACGGCGTGCTGGCCGCCCGACGAGATGCGTAACCCCTGCTGCCCCTCGGTGTGCCCCGCCATCGGCCACAGCGTAATGGCTTCGCTGAGGGCCACCTCGCCCTCCACCAGGCGCAGTTGCCCCTCCTGCTCCAACGGCGCAAAACGCAGCCGCCACAGCTCGTCGTTGGACTCGCGCATGGCGGCGATCTCGCGCTCCTGGACAATGTACTCGGCGTTGGGATAGGCGGGCACGGGGACGCCATCGCGCGTGATCGTGTTGCCACCAACATGGTCGCCATGGGCGTGGGTGGTGATCACCCGCGTGATCTGCTCCGCCGAGATGCGCATCTGGGCCAGCTCCTCGCGCAGATCGCCCTTGCGGTTCGGGTTGGCCTCGCCAAAGCCGGTATCCACCAGCGTATACTGCTCCCCCTCGATGATCAGCAGCGGCTGGTAGGCATTGAGCATGAATCCGATAGGATCGGGGGCCAGGCCCTCCTCCCACTCGTGTTGCTTGGCCGGATAGAACACCCGGTTCCCATCGATGGCGCCATAGCCGTCATGGAGCTGGATCAGCCGCAGCGAGCCCATTTGGTGCATCTTCATCGCAGTTTCCTTTCCGCTTGCCTGCTTACGGTATGCCCATATTCTAGCGCCGATGGTGCCGGCTGCGCAACAGGTTTACCGGATGGCCGACGCAGCGCCTGGCGCGCCGGTCCGCAACGTGGTATGCTCTGCCTTTAGCGTGATCCATGCATACGATCATCGCCAGGAGGCCCATTGTGACCCAACCCACCGACCGGCCGCTCTCGCCCGACCGCGGATTAGAGATACGCTCCGTCGAGCCCTTTTGCCTCTGGGTGCCCACCAAGCCCGCGTCCACGGTCTGGACCTATGTCCGCATCACGACCGAAGAGGGCCTCGTGGGCCTGGGCGAGGGCATCGGCACGCCCGGCCCCATCTGCGCCGCCATCCGCTACCTGGGCAACAACCTGGTCGGCGAATCGGCCTGGGACATCGAGCGGCTGTGGGTGGCCATGTACCGCGCCACCGAGTTTACCCGGGGCGGCGCCACCCAGGCCGCCATCAGCGCCATCGATATCGCACTGTGGGACCTGGTGGGCCAAAAGACGGGCCTGCCGGTCTATGCCCTGTTGGGCGGCAAGGTGAACCCGCGCATCCCCATCTACCACCATCCGTGGGATGACGTGGGCGACGCCGAGGCGTTCGGCGAGGGGCGCCTGCGCCAGGGCTATCGCGAAGCGACCGAGGCCATGGTCGCCGACGGGATCGTGGCGGGCAAGCTGGACCCCTTTCCCCGCGAGCCGGGGTTCCACCGCGAGATCTCGCCCTGGGCCCTGCGCTATGCCACCGACATCATCGAGCAGATACGCGAGGGCGGCGGCCCCGATTTCAAGCTGTGCGTCGAGCTGCACGCCCGCTTTAACGTCGCCTCGGCCCTACGTGTCGCCGAGGCATTGGCGCCCTACCGCCCCTTTTGGATCGAGGAACCGGTGGCGCCCGAGAGCATGGCCGAGACCCGCGAGGTGCAGCGCGCCACGTCGATCCCCGTCGCCACGGGCGAGCGGTTCTACCAGCGCATCGATTTCCGTGACGCCCTGGACCAGCGCATCTGCCGCATCATCCAGCCCGATATCGCCCACGTGGGCGGCATCAGCGAGATGAAAAAGATCGCGGCCCTGGCCGACGCCTATTATGTCACGGTGGCGCCCCACGAGCGGAACGGGCCCGTGACGCTGATCGCCGGCGCCCATGTGGGGGCCACGATGCCCAACTTGCTGATGCACGAGTACCACATCCAGCTCAGGGAGATCCTGGTCGAGACCATGCCCGGCGGCTATGTCTATGATCCGCAATACCTGGATGTGCCCGAGACCCCCGGCATCGGCGTACACTTTTCCGAGGCGTTCATCCGCGAGCACCGCATCGACCCCGATTCGTGGGGTACGCCCGGGTTCGGCGGGCGCATGCAGAGGGGGTAGGAAGAGAGCTGTTGTTGAGGCGCGGCCAGAAGGGAGCCCAGATCCATGGCAGGCGTCTCAGGCACTAAGTATCTGATAAAGCACGCTTAAGACAGGTCGTGAG
>SKRJ01000015.1 GCA_007118555.1 Anaerolineae bacterium
CCTGGGCGCGAGCCGCCGCCAGCAGCGCGTCCTGGTCGCGATGCTCTTCGATGTCGACGCCCGAGGCCCCCAGGATGGCATCGCGCATGGTGACGCGCCGCCAGGGAGGCGTCAGGTCGATTTCGTCGCCCTGGAAGGTGATCGTCTCCTGGCCGAGCACCTGGCGCGCCAGCTCGGCGTACAGGCTCTCGACCAGCCGCATCATCTCCTCATAGTCGGCATAGGCCTGATAGAGCTCGATGATGGTAAACTCGGGGTTGTGCTGGGTCGAGACGCCCTCATTGCGAAAGTTGTGGCCGATCTCGTACACCCGGTCGAACCCGCCCACGATCAGGCGTTTCAAGTAGAGCTCGTCGGCGATGCGCAGGTAAAAGGTCTGGTCCAGGGCGTTGTGATAGGTGGTAAAGGGACGCGCCGCTGCGCCGCCATAGATCGGCTGCAGGATGGGGGTCTCGACTTCGAGAAAGCCTCGCTCGTCGAGAAAGCGCCGGATGGCGCTGAGGAGCCGGGTGCGGGTCCGGAATACGCGGCGCACATCCTCGTTGGCGATCAGATCGAGGTAGCGCTGGCGATAGCGGGTCTCGACATCGCGCAGGCCGTGCCACTTGTCGGGGAGAGGCCGCAGCGTCTTGGCCAGCACCTCCCAGCCCTCGACCCGCACCGTGATCTCGCCGGTACGGGTGCGAAAGAGCGCGCCCTCTGCACTGATAAAGTCGCCGATATCGACGAGCTTTACGAAACGATCGTACGCCTCCTCGCCGATCTCGTTCTTGCGCAGATAGAGTTGCAGGCGCCCGCTGTCATCGGCGATATGGGCAAAGGTGGTGCGGCCCATGTCGCGCACGGAGACGACGCGCCCGGCCACCTGCACGTGGGGGCCCTGCTCCGCATCCTCATCGAACGCGGCGAGGGCCTCGGCCGTGGTGTGGGTGCGCGTAACCCGGGGCGGATAGGGGTCTACCGCCAGTTCCCGCAGTTGATTCAGCTTTTCGATGCGCTGCTCGCGCCGGTCGTTGGTGTCGGTCATGGGCTCTTCCTGGTTCGGGCTGGGGAGCTGCGCCAGGGGCAGCCCCGGGGACTATTCGACGTGAAGGATCTCGAAATGCAGCGTGCCGCCGGGGGTCTTGGCCTCGACGTGATCGCCCGAGGCGTGGCCGATGAGGGCCTTGCCCAGCGGCGACTCGTTCGAGATACGGCCCTCGGCAGGACTGGCCTCTTTGGCGCCGACGATGCGGTAGGTTTCCGCGTCGCGCCCTGGCTCGGCGACGGTGACGGTCGAGCCGAGCTGGACTGTGGGGCCGCTCTGTGGCTCGAGAACCTCGGCATTGTCCAGCACGGCGGTGAGCTCTCGAATGCGCCCCTCGAGCATCCCCTGCTCGCGCTTGGACTCGGTGTAGCCAAAGTTCTCGCTCAGATCGCCTTCCCGGATGGCCCGACGGAGTTTCTCGGCCACCTCTCGGCGCCTGGTCGTTTTGAGATGCTGCAGCTCGCGCTCCAGCTCCTCTTTGCCTTCTGGCGTGAGATAGTGTCTCGATCCGGTCATGCTACTGTTCCCTCACTCATAAGTATGTCAGGAATCGTCAAATGGGTTATGATCACTCTGTCACGAAGGGTTATTATAGCGAGAGCCGGTGCATTTGCCAACACAATCGCGTCAGACAGCGCGTCTGCGATGGGCAAACGTTTGCTGTGGCAGCCAACCTTTGACATAAACCCCCAATCTGTGTATCTTTTCTGCACCACGTTGCCGTACTAGGAGGTTCCTCTATGACGCAGATACAGGATGTCGCCAGCCGGATTATTGAGAATGTGGAGCGTGTGATCATCGGCAAGCGACGAGAGGTCGAACTGGCCGTTGTAGCGATGTTGTGCAGAGGGCATGTTCTCATTGAGGATGTGCCGGGCGTAGGCAAGACGGTGCTCGCCAAGGCCCTGGCCCGCTCTATCGGCGCCTCCTTCCGGCGCATTCAGTTCACCCCGGATCTGCTGCCCAGCGACGTCACCGGCGTCTCGGTGTTCAACCAGCAGACCCGCGAGTTCGAGTTTCGTCCGGGGCCGATCATGGCCCAGATCGTGCTGACGGACGAGATCAACCGCGCCACACCCAAGACCCAATCGGCGCTGCTCGAGTGCATGGAAGAGCGGCAGGTGACGGTCGATGATCGCACCTATATGCTGCCCGAGCCGTTCCTTGTGCTGGCCACCCAGAACCCCATCGAGTATGAGGGCACCTTTCCCTTGCCCGAGGCACAGTTGGACCGGTTCCTGATGCGCGTGACGCTGGGCCACCCTGGCGCTCGCGACGAGGTCGCCATTCTGGACGCCCAGCAGCACGTGCACCCGCTGGACACCCTGGAGCAGGTGGTGGATGTGACCGAACTGTTGGCGGCGCAAGAAGAGTCGAAAGAGATCTATGTGGACCCGCTGATCAAGGAGTATATCGTGGCGCTGGTGCATGCCACGCGCGACATGCCCGATGTGTACCTGGGCGCAAGCCCGCGGGGCTCGCTGGGGCTGCATCGTACCGGGCAGGCCTATGCCGCCATCCAGGGCCGCGACTATGTGATTCCGGACGACATCAAGATGCTGGCCGAGGTCGTGCTGGCGCACCGCATCATCATCAGCCCCTCGGCGCGCATCCGCAATGTGGACACCCGCGACGTCGTGCAAGAGGTCATATCGACCCTGCCCGTGCCAGGAACCCGCGTGCGTCAGGGCCGAGACTGACTCTGACGTTAGAAGCATCTACGATCACACCAGGAGCAACTGCCTGACCATGAATATCCGTCCTGCAACCATCGCCGATGTAGATCGCTGCCAGCGCCTGGATAGCTCGTTCGTCACCAACTATATCTGGCACATGGATGAGGTGATGCGCCCCAACCAGATCCAGGTCAGTTTTCGGCGAGAGCGCGTGCCCCGCACCATGGAGATGCAGGATCCCCGGCTAAAGGAGGATCTGTTCCAGGTCTGGCAGCAGAGCCGCTGCTTTCTCGTGGCCGAGGAGCAGGGGGTGGTGCTGGGATACCTGAGCATGAGCGTGCAGCGCCAGAACTGGCAGGGAACCATCGATCAGTTGGCGGTCCATCGGCCCTACCGGCGGCAGGGCATCGCGACGATGCTGCTGGATGGCGCCGAGCGTTGGGCGCGGGGCAGCGAGCTGAGCGGCGTCATGGCGGTGGTGCAGAGCAAGAACGATCCCGTGATCAACCTCTTTCCCCGGCGGGGGTTTGGCTTTCACGGATACATCGATGGCTATTTCAGCAATGGGGATCTCGGGCTGGTCTATAGCCTGCCGCTACGGGGCGTGGGCCCTGGTGTGGATAGTCGCTAAGGGAGCCGTTGCGGCGGTTAGGCGATAGCAGTTATTGGGTATAGAATAGGTACGAGTGCCGTTTTCTCGATTTGGATGCGTAACCTACATACGTTTCGCATAGGGCATGCCAGGGGCATTTGACACCGGTGGCGCAGGCAACGTATAATCAGTGGACGCGTCTATTCGGTGTATCTAGCCTCCCCCAGGGAGTAAAGGAGTTATACGATGCCCAAACGAACCTGGCAGCCCAAAAAGCGTCGTCGCATGCGCGTACATGGTTTCCGCAAGCGCATGAAGTCGCGAGGCGGGCGCCAAGTGCTCAAGAATCGTCGCGCCAAGGGCCGCCATGCCTTGAGCGTTCCTAACAAGGCCAGGCAGTAATCTGCCGGTCGTTTGGTGTTATCGAAGGGCTATCGGCTCCGCAGACCGTCCGAGTTTCGCCTTGTTCGCCAAGAAGGGCGCTGTTGGAGCACGCCGCTATTGGTCGTCTGCAAGCGCGCGAATGAACTGTCAACCAGCCGTTTCGGCTTTTCGGTCAGCAAGCGTGTCGGCAAGGCAACGACGCGCAACCGGGTGAAACGGCGGATGCGCGAGGCCGTACGAATGCACAGCGAGCTGTTGGTGCCTGGTTGGGATGTGGTGTTCATCGCTCGGCCCCGGATCGGCAGGGCCAGCTACGGCGACATCGAGTCATCGGTGGAGCATCTGCTGGACAAGGCTGGTTTGCTCGGGCCCATCGAGTCGACGCCCTGCAAGCAGATGGAGTGATCGAAATGCCCTGGTCCAAACGTGTGGTGCTGGGGCTCTTGGCGTTCTACAGACGGTTTGTCTCTCCTGCGCTGCCTCCCAGTTGTCGATATGTCCCCACATGTTCCGAGTACATGTATCAGGCGGTGGAAAAGCATGGCGCAGCCCGGGGTGTCTGGATGGGGATCAAGCGCATCTCGCGCTGCCATCCCTTTCGGCCCGGCGGGTATGATCCCGTGCCTTGATGGGGCGGCTGGCCGGCAGGCATGAGACGGAATCTCGCGTCGCCCACAAGGTTCTAGTCTAGGAGGATCCGGGTTGAGAATACTAAAGAGGAGAGGGCTGCTGGCTCTCTTGTTCGTGGTGCTGGCCACAGTGTTGGCAGGCTGTATGCCCCGTGGTACCGGTGCCCGTGCCGGTTGGACAGTGCTCACCGCCAATGACGGCCGCATCTATGCCGTCTTGGCCACTGGCGAGGCGCTGGCGTTGGACGCGGAAAGCGGTGAGGTCGCCTGGCGCTACCCCCTTCAACCCCCGGCAGCGCCTGTAGGGTGTGGCCTGCCCCGGCAGGCGGAGCCAGAGGTGGGCGAGGCCCCTCTGGGCGCTGTCTATGGCCGGGTTACTGTGCTGGAGAATGAGGTCCTGATCGGCTCCTTTGATGGCAACCTCTATGCCCTGGACCGTGAGACCGGCCGCCTCAGTTGGATGTACCCCGTGAGTGAGGGCGTGGTTGGTGGCGCCACGGTGTTCGAGGGCGTCGCCTACTTTGGCGCTGCAGATCACAATGTATATGCCCTCGATCTGGAGACCCTCGAAATGGCCTGGGATGCCCCCTTTCCTACGCAGGAGCGTATCTGGGGAGCTCCGGCTGTGAATGAGGAGCGCGTCTATATTGGCTCGATGGATCAGTCGGTCTATGCCCTCGATCGGCAGACGGGCGAACAGATATGGAGCCTGAGCATCGGCGCCGCGATTCCTGGCGATGTGATGGTGGTCAATGGCATGGTGCTGGTAGGTGGTGTAGACAGTCGTCTGCATGTGGTTGACGCCGATACAGGCGAGTTGCTCTGGCAGACCGAACGGCTCGATGGATGGATCTGGGGACAGCCGCTGGTGGTCGACGACAATGTGTATTTTGGCTCCCTCAACGGCACCGTGTATGGGTACGGCCTAGAGACGCAACAGCGGCTCTGGTCGCCGATCTCGGTGCTGGGAAGTCTGCGGGCAGGACCTACGCTCTATGATGGCCAGGCTGCGGTTGGCACCAACGAGGGGCGCGTCTACCTGATCGATCTGGAGGCGGGCCAGGCGGAGCTCTTGTACGGCGGCCCGGCGGCCGAACAGCGAGGGGCTCTTTTGTCGGCGCCCGTTGTGGTTGATAACCTGATCTATGTGGGCAGCGCAACGGGCTCCGTGGTTGCCCTGGATCCAACGATGAGAATCCCGGAGCTGTGGGTATATCCCCCGGCGGAAGATAACTAGTCTGGGAGGGCCAGAAAATACGTGACGGCAAAAAACGCACCGCAAGTTGATCCGAGACAGGTCCGCAAGTCCCTTGTGACTTGGGTGGTTGTGGGTGCTATCATCATCCTTGCCACGCAGGTAGGCCTGGGTACCATATGGCGCGAAGGCGTCGTACGGCCCTTGCTTAATGCGCTCTTGTTCTTATATGCCTATCTTGGGCAGAGCTTTATCATAGCGATCACCGTATTCACGGTGGTCTTGCGCCTCCTCACATTCCCCTTGCAGATCAAGCAGATCCGCTCGACGCGGGCTACCAGTGCGCTACAGCCCAAAATCAAGGAACTGCAGCAAAAGTACGCGAACGACAAAGAGCGACTGGTTCAGGAGCAGCAGAGGCTATACCGTGAGGCGGGCGTGAATCCCCTGAGCGGGTGTCTGCCGACCCTGGTGCAGCTACCGATCTGGATCGGTCTGTTTCAAACCATCAACAGCATCCTGGCCGACACGCCCATCGACTTGATCAATCTGGGCAATAACGTCTATCATGGGTTCACAGCGGTGGTGGATGTCATCCCGATTCGGGGCGTCTTTTTGGGCATGAACCTGGCCGAGCCAGACCCGACGTCCATCGTATTGCCGGTCCTAGTGGCGGGTACGACCTGGCTGCAGCAAAAGATGATGACCCAGCCCAGCACGGATGCACAGCAGGCCTCGATGAACCAGACCATGCAACTCATGATGCCGCTGATGTTTGGGTACTTTACCACCCAGTTCTCGGCGGGTCTGGCGATCTACTTTGTGATCTCGAACATTGTGGGCATCGCCATGCAGTGGGGCGTGGAAAGGCTGGATGGGCCCTCGAACATGATCGTTGAAGCGCCTTCCGGCGACAGCAGGAGAGGCGACAGCAAGAGGAAAGAAAAGGCGGCAAATGGACCCCGAAAAAAGATCGGAAAAGCATAGCGCCGAGTATTCTGGAAGAACCGTTGAGGAGGCTCTGGAGAACGCGGTCCGCGATCTGGGCATTCCCGCACAGGCGCTCGAGTACCAGGTGGTGAGCGATAGCACGCGCAACTTTTTGGGTTTGATGCGCACGGGCGAGGTCCGGTTGCGGGTGAGTTGGGAGACTCTGGTGGAGAAAGAAGAGGCCCCAGCCGAAGAGCCAGTGGCGGCGGACGAGGTAGCGGAGGCCCCCGTCGTCGAGCAAGAGGTCGAGGTCTCGGAAGATCGTGTCTCAGAAGACCGTGCATCGGAAAGCGGCGCCTCGGTAGATGGCGAGGAGATGCCCTCGGAAACGGTCGCTGCCCCCGAGGAAGAGGTAGAAGAGGATCAAGAAAAAGAGCCGGATCCTCGCTTCAAGCAGAACCCGCCCGAGCTCCAATCCGTGGCGCTCGACGTGCTGAACACGCTGCTCGACGAAATCGGTGTGATGGCCGCCGTAGAGGTTGTGGATCGTGGCGGCCAGTTGGATGAGGCCTCGGGTGACGTCAACCCTCTGGTGTTGAACGTGGTCGGCGACGATCTGGGCATTCTGATTGGGCGGCGCGGCGATACGCTGCGTGACCTCCAATTCATCACGCGCCTGATCACGAGCCGGCGCCTGGGCACCTGGCCCAACCTGGTGATTGATGTGGAAGGGTACAAGGCCAAGCGTGAGGATTCGCTGCGCACCCTGGCGCGCCGTGTGGCCGACCAGGTGCGGAGCTCGGGCGAGGCCACGGTGCTGGAGCCGATGCCGGCTCACGAACGGCGCATCGTACACCTGACGCTGCGGGATGATCCCGACGTATATACGGAGAGTACCGGCAAGGACGAGCGCCGCAAGGTCCAGATCCTACCAAAGTGAACGATTCATGAGGGGTGTGGATCAAGTCCCCGACTATGTCGTTGTGGGCCACGTCACCAAGGACCTAGCTCCGGACGATGGGTATCGCCTGGGCGGAACAGCCACCTACTCAGGGCTGGCCGCTCTGCGTCTTGGGCTGCAGGTGGGCGTGCTCACCAGTTTGAGCGACGACGTCGAGCCCTTTCCCGAGAACTCGGTCTGGGTGTCGTCCCGTGCCAGTGAGCAATCCACCATTTTTGAGAACATCTATCTGGGGCGGGAGCGCAGGCAATATGTGCGCGGCGTCGCGTCGCGACTGACGACGGAGGATGTGCCCCCGGCGTGGCAAGAGTCCGGCATTGTGCATCTCGGGCCGATAGCTCAAGAGGTGAGCCCCGAGCTGGCCGAACTGTTTCCGCAAGCCCTGATCGGCGTGACCCCCCAGGGATGGCTGCGGCGTTGGGATGAGGACGGGCTTGTCTCGCCCATTCCCTGGCCCCATGGCGAAGCCATCCTGGATCGGGCGGATGTGATTGTGCTGAGCCTGGAAGATCTGGGTGGGGACAGACAGCAGCTCGAGGCCCTCCGACGCAAGACACGCCTGCTGGTGCTGACGCTGGGCGAAAAGGGCTCTCTGGTATATCATCAGGGTGGGCATCAGCGCGTCCCCGCCTTTCAGGCACACGAGGTCGACCCGACCGGGGCCGGTGATGTGTTTGCCACCGGGTTCCTCGTTCGCTATCGCGAGACAAGAGACCCCATCGAATCGGCGCGCTTTGCGAACTGCGTGGCATCCTTTGTGGTGGAAGGGGTCGGCGCATCGAGTTTGCCGACGAGAGAGCGGGTAGAAGAGCGCCTCAAGTGCGGCCGTATCCGTGCCTAGGCGTTAGAACGGGCTGAGGGAAAGTGGGATACCATGGGCCGCATCTATGCGCTAGCCAACCAAAAGGGCGGCGTCGGCAAAACCACAACGGCTGTGAATCTGGGCGCTTATCTGGCGAGTCACGACAAGCGCGTGTTGTTGGTAGATATGGACCCACAGGCGAACGCCACCAGCAGCCTGGGCGTGGACAAGAACGCCCTCTCGCGATCGGTGTACGACGTTCTGATCGGCGCTACGTCCCCCGCCAGCCTGACGATGGTCACCGGATGCCCGGGGCTGGACTTGCTGCCTTCCTCGCCGGCGCTTGCCGGCGCCGAGGTCGAGCTGCTACAGGTGGCCGGGCGCGAAACGCGTCTGCGCCATGCCCTGCAGCAGGTGAGGCAGCGCTATGACATCGTCCTGATCGATACGCCCCCAAGCCTGGGCATGCTGACCGTCAATGCCCTTACCGCATCGGATGGCGTCTTTATCCCCATTCAGTGCGAGTATCTGCCGCTGGAGGGGCTGGCGCAGCTCTTGCATACCATCGAGCTGATCCGGCAGCGCCTCAATCCGGACCTGGCGGTGCGCGGCCTGATCCTGACCATGTACGACCGGCGCACCAACATCGCCCGGCAGGTGGTCCAAGAGATCGTCGATTATTTTCCGACAACGGTGTTCCGATCGATCATCCCTCGCAACGTCAAGCTGGCCGAGGCGCCAAGCTATGGCGAGCCGATTCTGTCGTATGCGCCGGATTCTCCCGGGGGCCAGGCCTATAGCGCCCTTTGCCACGAGATCTTGACCTCAGAGTGGGCCTAGAGCTATCCCGGCTTGTTGGGTACAATGGGGATACGGGGGTACCCGATATATGGTGTCTATACATGGCTGCGCTGGCTCGTTCAGAGGCCGTCGCAGCATGCCCCTGAGATGTGTCCTGCGCTCATCGGAGGTGATCCATGGCGTCTAGAGCAAGGCGAGGTCTCGGCAAGGGTCTGGATGCCCTGATTCCCTCGGGGGGCGAGGCGCCGGGCCTGCGCAAAGTGAGCGTAGATGCTATCGTGCCCAACCCCATGCAGCCCCGCAGTGTGTTTGATGAGGAGATGCTGCAAGAGCTCGCCGATTCGATCCGGCAGATGGGGCTCATCCAGCCGCTGATCGTGCAAAGGATGAGCGGGGGCGAGGCGACGCAGCCGCCCCGCTACCAGTTGATCACCGGGGAACGGCGCTGGCGCGCTGCCCAGTTGGCGGGGCTGCGGCACGTGGATGTGGTGGTCAAAGAGGCCACGCCGCAGGAGATGCTGGAGCTGGCGCTGGTCGAAAACATCCAGCGCGCCGACCTGAATCCCCTGGAAGAGGCGCACGCCTATGCCCAACTCTCGGACGAGTTTGGGCTCACACAGGAGCAGATCGCCGAACGGGTGGGGCGCAGCCGCGTGAGCGTCACCAACACGCTGCGGCTGTTGCGTCTTCCCGGCGACATTCACGAGCTACTGCTCAGCGAGCAACTGGCCGAGGGGCACGCCCGGGCGTTGCTGATGCTCGAAGCCCAAGAGGAGCAGGTGGTCGTCGGCAAAGAGGTGGCCAAAAAGGGGCTCTCGGTGCGCCAGACCGAGGAACTGGTGCGGCGGTACCAGCGCAAGGAGCGGGAGGCGGGGCGCAAACAGACGCGCTCGCCCGAGACCGATGCGCTGGAAAAAGAGTTCCGCGAGGCCCTGGGCACCAAGGTGGAGCTCTTTCGCTCCCGTAAGGGAGGGCGCCTGGTGATCCACTTTTACTCCGAAGAGGATCTGGAGAATCTGTACGACCAGCTCGTCGGCGACAAGTAACCCCAAGACCAGACGAAATCCGAATTTGACAGGGCCACGGGGAGCTGCTATACTTCTGGAGCAGTTGAAGAGAGGACCGGTCAGAGAGGGAGACGCGCCGAAAGGACGATTTTCCGCTATTTGACGGCTCCGAGGGCCTGTGGTAACATATGCAGGTGCTCGGGAGAAAACGCGATATCGAGCAAGGATGCTCATGACGGTCGAATGCCTCATGTGCATCGACCGCCTTTTTTTGGAGTTGTGACAGACTCGAAAAAGGAAAAAGAGTCGCACTCTCAGCAACAGAGTCTCGAGTTCTGCAGGCCACAATGGCAGGCGGGACAATCGAGACCAGAACCTAAACAGTTCTAGAAATAGCTCCTCCGCAGGAGGGCAAAGGAAACGCTGGCAGAGCTTGCGGGCCGATTTGACAGGGTCGGCAAAGGATGCTAGAATAATCAATGCGCTCCAGGAAAGCCGGTGAGCTCCGCAAGGGGCGGGCTGAGGGGCGAGGGGTTTCGCCAAGAGGCGGGACCGACACCTTAACAACTGGATAGTGGTAGAAACAAGCGAGTCCAAA
>SKRJ01000236.1 GCA_007118555.1 Anaerolineae bacterium
CAGCCAGCGACGCTCGCCCTCGGAAAGAGTCAGCGTTAGCGCCGGAATCGCCTCGTTCAGTTCATCGATGGTCTGCGGCCCGATCAGGGCATGGATCCTCACCGGCAGCGAGAGCACATAGGCCAGGGCGATCTGCGCCGGCGTCACGCTCTTGGCCTCTGCCATCTGCTGAACGCGCTCCAACCGGCGAAAGTTTTCCTCATTGAACCAGGTGCGCACAATGTTGGACAGGGCGGGCGCGTCGCGGTCCTCGGCGCGGTAACGCCCGGTGAAAAAGCCCGTGGCCTGGCTGCTCCAGGCCAGCAGGGGCAACTGGGTGCGCTCGTACCAGGCCAGTGACTCGGGATCCGATGCCGAGATACAACGGGGCCACATGGGTTCGTTCCAGCGAGCTAGGGCCAGGTTGGGGCTGCTGGCCGCAAAGCCCACCAGGCCGTGGGCATGGGCATAGGCGTTGGCCTCCTCGATGCGCTCGATGCTCCAGTTGGAGCCGCCATAGGCGCGGATGCGCCCGGCGCGTATGTGCTCGTTGAGGCACTCGACGATCTCACCGGCGGGCACGTTCGTGTTGTCGGCATGCATTAGATACAGATCGACATAATCGGTCTGTAGCTTGTACAGGGACTCGTAGAGCTGCTCATTCAGCGTCTCGATGTCATCCTCAGGATTGCGCATGCCCTTGGCAATGACCACCAGCTCGTCTCGGATGCCGCACAGCTTGAGCCACTGGCCGACCGTCTCCTCAGAGCGATAGACGTGGGCCGTATCCAGGGCGTTGCCGCCCAGCTCCACATAGTGATCCAGCAGGGCGCGGGCCAGGCGCAGCTCGCCCGGCTGTAACACCATGGTGCCCATGACGAGCGTGGACACCGGCTTTTCCACGCCCTCGATGGCACCATAGGTCATGGGATGATCGGGGCGCCGGGCCAGGGGGCGGCCCACGGTGGGCAGCGCCAGGGCCTCGGGCTTTTCGGTGTCAAACACCAGAGCGATCTCTTTGCGCCAGGCGTCCAGGGTGAGCATGTTGCCCAGGCTGTCGTCCCAGGACATGGCGGGGCTGGGGGCCTGGCGGTCGGCCAGGTGGCGGGCCACCGTGTCGGCCTCGATCGAGTAAAGGTACTGGCCGCCGGTGGTGACGTTGATCTCTTGGGGCTCCTCCCCGTCGCGATTCACCAAAATGCGCGCGCCCTCGTCGCCACCGTGGCGGGGATCGCCGGGGAACCAGGGATTCGGGACGATGATATGGCCCTCGGAGCCCCAGATGCGCAGGGCCGAATCCACACGCACCTGGATGCCGGTGGTGAGCGACGCGATAATGTCGCCGGGAAAACGCACCGTCGCCATGGTCCACTCGTCGACGCGGTTGTCGGGGTTGATATAGCCGTGGGCCTTGAGGTCGACCTGGCTGCGGTACCCGTCATAGGCGATGACGGGATTGGCAAAGGGGAGGCCATTGGCGGCCCCGGCGACGAGGCGCGCGACGGAGGCCGTGTAGCAGCCGACATCCATGATGCCGCCACCCGAAGAGTAGTTCTGCTGGCGCACATTGTCGGGGCGCGGGCCCTGCATGTCAAAGGCGAAATGGGCCTGGATCAGGCGCACCTTGCCGATGGCGCCCTCGCGGACCAGCTCGGCCAGCCGCGCGGTTTGGGGATGGCAGCGGTACATGAACGCTTCCATCAGGAACACGTCGTGGGCGCGGGCTGCCTCGATGGCGGTCATGGCCTCGGCGCGGTTACTGGCCAGGGGCTTTTCACACAGGATGTGCTTGCCGGCCTCGGCGCAGCGGATGGTCCACCGGGCGTGGAGATGGTTGGGCAGCGAGATGTACACCGCCTGCACGTCGGGATCGGCCAGGAGCTCCTCGTAAGAGCCATAGCTGGTGGGGGCGCCAAACTCGTCGGCGAACGCGGCGGCCTTTTCCGCAGTGCGACTGGCCACTGCATGGAGGCGGCCGGTCTGCGACTGGGCCAGGCCCCGCGCAAAGGTATGGGCGATGTTGCCCGTGCCGAGGATGCCCCAGGCCAGGCGCTGGCCCGGATCGTTGGTTGTGTTCAGGTCATCTGTCATCGAGATCTTCCTCTTTTACCGAGTCTATAACGTTGGCGGTGGACTAGCTCTGTGCGCCCTTGGCGTCGAACAGGATCAGGCCGATCTCGGCGCGCCAGGCCACGATCGAGCCCGGCTCCAGATGGCCCATATAGATGCGGTCATCGGCCGTGTGATGGGCCACAAAGTGCACATGGGGCTCGCCGTTCTGGATGCTGCCGAGCATCGAGCCCACCTCGATGGGCCCCTCGGCCTCCATGTGCACGTCGCCCGCTGACTCGCCATGGGCGCGGGTGATGGTGTGCATATGCAGCACCGAAAACGAGCCGATGCCCGCCGTCACCAGGCCGGTCTGGGCGCCCTCGCGCTCCAACGCCTCGTTGATGCAGGCCAACACGTCGTCGCCCCTCTCCAGGACCAGTAGCAGGGTGCGGTTCTCTTGTTCGGCCGGAATCACTTGCATGTTCGTTCTCCTTGTAGGGTTCGATCCATGATCTGGTTATGCGTCAAGATCAGCATAGTAGGCCTCGACGGCCTCAATGTCCACCGTGTCGTCCATGGGGATGCCCAACCGCTCATAGAGGCTGCGACGCCCGCGCATGTCGGCCAACAGAATAGCCCGCGCGTGGGTGGCGACCTCCTCGGCAATGTCCTGCGGAACCACGATCACGCCGTCGTCATCGCAGCCCACAATGTCGCCGGGGTCCACCCGCACGCCGCCACAGCCCACGG
>SKRJ01000131.1 GCA_007118555.1 Anaerolineae bacterium
GCGCCACCACATAGATCCCCATCTCGGGAAACTCTTCCTTCTCCGAGTCGCGAATCTCTCGCGAGGCCATGCCCAGATCCGTGGTCGCCTCGCCGGCCGACTTGACGCCGATGCCCGAGCCGCCACCCTGTACCTCAATGCGCACATTGGGGTGTATGGCTGAAAAAGCCTCGGCAAAGCGCTCGGCCAGGGGCTGCACCGTAGAAGAGCCGGCCACCATGATCGTGCCCGAGAGCGTGTCTCCCGCGGGCGGGGCCTCGGCCTCAGGCTGGACAGCGGGCGCGGCAGGCGTGGGCGTCGCGGGCGCTGAGTTCGCACACGCAGCAAGCACAGTGGCCGCCATCGCGAGAACAACTACCACGATCCAGAATCGACGCATCTTTCCTCCATCTTGTACGAATGCTTCTCTACTCCGCGATGGAGGATACCACACCAAGGTTAACGCCCGATGAGGCAATCTTTAAGGGAAGGTTAAATGTTGGATAAGGCATGCGTACGCTTTGAGGGTAACGACGCAGGCAGAGATCAGGCGTGCGGGGAATCCGGCCCTGGGGGTGCCGTGCGATGCTCTTGCGTGGCCACCAGAACGGTAAAGCGAAACGTGCTGCCCTGGCCCTCGACGCTCTCGGCCCAGATCTCGCCGCCGTGGGCCTGGACGATGTGCTTGGCGATGGACAGCCCCAGACCGGTGCCACGACCGGACCTTGATGCGTCAGCCTGGTAGAATCGCTCAAAGATGCGCCCCAGCGCCTCGGCGGGAATGCCGGGGCCGGTGTCGGTCACCGCCACCCTGACGCGATCGTCCAACCGCTCGGCGGCCACAGTGATGGCGCCGCCGGGCGGCGTGAACTTGATGGCGTTGTGCACCAGGTTGGTCACCACCTGGCCCAGCCGCTCGGCGTCGGCCAGCACCGGCGGCAGGTCCTGGGGTATGTCGATGGTGATCGAAAGACCTTTGCGCTCTGCCTGAGTCGCCAAACGCTCAATACAAGAGGCAATGATCTCCTGCAATGACACAGTGCCCAGGGCCATGGGGACCTGGCCCGACTCGATGCGTGAGAGCTCGAGCAGCTCGCGCACCATCTGCGTGAGGGCGTCTACCTCGGCATCCATGCGATCGAGAAAACGCAACGCGGCCGGCCGATCGTCGATGGCGCCGTCGCGCAGCGTGTCGACCAGGGCGCGCAGTGAGGCCAGGGGCGTGCGCAGCTCGTGAGAGATGTTGCTGACAAACTCGCGCCGCACCGTCTCGAGGCGCCTCACCTGGCGCAGGTCGTGGAGCACCAGCAGCCCGCCGCCAGGATCCGCATCGGCGCGCAGGGGTGTCGCGATGACCTGAAAGAACGCGCCGCTCTGCCCCAGCTCGATCAGCTCGACCTGCTCCTCCCCCTCCCGGAGGCAACGCCTCAGAACGTCGATGATCTGGTGCTCGCGCACCACCTGTGCAAAGGAGCGTCCGATGGCGTCGCCGGTTCCGAGACGCAGCATGCGGGCCGCTGCAGGGTTGATTCTGCGGACACGCGCATCGGCATCGGTGATGATGATGCCGTCGGCCATGTGGTCGAGAATGGCCAGCGACTCGGAGCGCTGCCGCTCCAGCTCGCCCATCGTCTCACGCAGGCGTCGCGCCATGATGCTCAGATCACGGGTGAGGGCCCCAATCTCGTCGCGGGAACGTGGTAGCAGGGTAAAGGAGAGATCGCCCTCGGCCATGCGTTGTACACCCCGGCTCAGGGCCCGTATGGGGCGTACGGTGTTTTCCGCAACCCCAAATGCCACGATCACGGCCAGGAGCACGATCGCGCCCGCGGCCAGACCGATGTTGCGCCCGAGCCGGCCTACGTCTGCGTCGAGGGCATCCAAAGCAAGAGCCACTCGGACAAAGCCGAGGAGTACGTCCTGCTCCATGACAGGCACCGCTACATAGAGCATCTCGTATCTTACCGTTTCGCTGTAGCGGCTCGCGACGCCGCGTCCGTCTTGCAGCGCCTGCTGAATCTCGGGGCGGAACAGGTGGTTCGGCATCTCGGCAGGCTCTGAGGCCGAATCGCCCCACACGGTGCCATCCGGAGCAAGGAGGGTCACCCGCGCGCCGGTGATCTCTCCCACATCACGGGCCGTCGCCCCGACGGTTGCGACATCGCCCGCCTGCAGCGCCGGGCGTGCCATTTCGCCCACCAGACGCGCATCGGCCACAAGCCGCTCGGTAAG
The DNA here is from genome assembly GCA_007118555.1 of Anaerolineae bacterium. Taxonomy (GTDB): domain Bacteria; phylum Chloroflexota; class Anaerolineae; order UBA1429; family UBA1429; genus UBA1429. The sequence continues at coordinate 2,212 of SKRJ01000131.1, forward strand.
GGTATCCACATACGCCCCACGCATATACCAGAGCGTATAGGCCGAGATGCCGAAAAGAGCGACCGCAATCAGCAGGGCATACGAGACGGCAATGCGGCTACGGATGCTGCGGAAACGCATCGGTTAGCCCTCAAAGCGGTAACCGATGCCCCGCACCGTGAGGATGCGCTGGGGATTCGAAGGGTCCTCTTCGAGCTTTTCCCGCAGCCAGCGGATGTGCACATCGACGGTGCGGCTATCACCGCTATAGTTCCAGTCCCACACCCGCTCCAGGATCAGATCCCGCGAGAGCACGATCCCCCGGTTGCGCGCCAAAAAGAGCAGCAGCTCGTACTCCTTGGGCCTGAGCAACACGCTCTCACCACCCAAAAGCACCTCGCGCCGATCAATGTCGATGACAAGGTCACCCAACACCAGATTCTTGTGACGCTCCACGGTTTCTGCGGCGGGCTCTAGGCCCTCGCTCTGCATGCGCGCCCGTCGGAGCAACGCGCGGACACGGGCCAGCAGCTCGCGCATGCCAAACGGCTTGGAGACATAGTCGTCTGCGCCGACCTCAAGGCCAACCACGCGATCGATCTCTTCGGCGCGCGCGGTTAGCATGAGGATCGGGACGTTCATCTCGCGGCGGAGAGTGCGACATACCTCGATGCCGTTCATGCCGGGAAGCATAATATCGAGCAGGATCAGGTCAGGCTGCTGACTGCGCGCCAGCCGGAGCGCCTCCAAGCCGTCAGCGGCCGTCAGAACCTCATAGCCGTCACGCTCGAGATTGTAGGCCAGGGTCTCTTGCAGGCTGGGCTCGTCCTCCACGATCAGAACACGGGGTATGGTTGTCATGGTAGCGCCTCTGGGGGAAAAGAGACAAGGGGCGAGAGCGAGACGATAACACGGCTGGCTACCGTCAGCCCGGACAACGGAAATCGATAGGAATCGCGATATCGCATGGCAACGAGCCCCGAGACTAGGGGTGTCCTGCCTCTCTGTCGGTCAGCACCCGGTCCAGCATCCGCCGTATCTCCTGCTGGCCAAAAGGCTTGGGCAGCAAGGCCACTGCCTGCATCTTTTTCAGTTGCTCGGGAGTGATGCTATCCCCCCAACCGGTGGTCAGGACAATGGGCATGTCGGGATATAGCTGGTGAGCGCGTTGCATGACCTCGGGGCCCTGGATCTCGGGCATGCCCAGGTCGCAGACCAGGAGATCGAATCGCTCATGTTTCAGCGTCTCGATAGCGGCGCGTCCGCTGTCCACGGTACGCACCAGATGCCCTGACCGTTGGAGCATGCGCGACAGAACGTCTCGGACCCCTGGTTCATCATCCACGACAAGCACCGACAGCACGGCCGGGTCTGTGGACGGCGGCTCCATGGCGGCAGGCCACGTCTCTTGGCCCGAGACTCGCTCGCCACATTGGGCCAGACGCACGGTGAACATAGTGCCAACACCGACCTGGCTCTGCACCGCAATCTCGCCCTCATGGCGCTCGATGATATTCTGCGTGATGGTCAGGCCCAGCCCGCTGCTCTTTTTCGTGGAAAAGAAGGGCTCGAACATGCGCAGTTGCTCTTCCTGGGTCATTCCCAGGCCCGTATCCTGCACGCGCACATAACTGTATGGCCCTTGCTCGCCCGTCTCAAAGGACAGGGTGCCACCCCTGGGCATGGCGTCGAGGGCGTTGATAATCAGGTTGCCGAGTACGCGGCGCAGTTCGCTCGGATTGCCGTTCACCGGCGCCGGGCAACCGAGCTGCGTCTTGACCTCAAAGGTGATACCCTGCATCTGGGGAATATCTCGCCAGCGGGGTCGGTTCAGCGCCAGAGCATCCATCAGGATGGCATCCAGTTGCACGGGGATAAAATCGCTCTTGTCGTCTGTCTCACGATACAGCGACTGCAGACGGCTGACCGCATCGGCAGCATCGCGGGCACCCGCCTCGATCTGCATTAAATGCTCTACGAGGCGTTCCGCATCGCCAGATCGCTCTTCGGCAGCGATCTGGGCATGGCCCAATATGCTGACGAGGATGTTGTTGAAATCATGGGCGATCCCGCCAGCCATCTGGCCCAGGGCGCTCAGTCTCTCTGACTGGATCAGCGCTTGCTGCGCACGCATCCGCTCCGAGATGTCGGTGATCAGCACCAACAGGTGCGAGTCCGCGCTATGCCCCAGGCTGGAACCGCGCATCTCGATGGGGAACGGCTCGCCGTCCGCCCCGATGGCGTTGGTCTGCAGGGTGCTCTCACAGGAGCCCTGCTGCACAGTCGCGGACCATGCCGAGAGCTCGTCCTCGGATATGCCCACCAGACCAGCCAGGGGCAGGCCCAAAAGCTCCTGTGCTTTATAGCCGAACAGATTACAGGCTGCGACGCTGGCCGCCGTAATGCGACTTTGCTCATCCACCACAATCAGGCCGTCGCGGGCAGCCTCAAAGATGGCACGGTATTGGGTCTCGCGCTCGGCGATACGATCGACGAGCTTTGCGTTGCTGATGGCGATGGCGGTCTGGTTGGCAAAGGCCTCGATGGCCGGCACGCTTTCGGGGCGCGGCGTGGAGCTCGCCACCACCAGGACACCCAGGTTGTGACCATCGGCGCGCAGGGGGGCCACCACCAACGCCAGGGGCCCCACGATCTGCAAAGTCTCGCGGGCCAGGTTCCGATCTACCAAGAGTGCCGTCAGGGAGGCCTCATCCAGTTGATACTGCACGGGCCGGCCCGTACTCAGGGCCTGCTCCAGAACAGGGATATCGATCCGATAGAGGCGCTCGACCTTGGGGCCCAGCCGCCGGACCGCCTCGCTGCGTCGGTCATCGGCGCCGTACTTGATCCAGTTGATCCGCCCCTGGGGCTCGTCAAGGAGACCAATTGCGTTGTGAAAACCCAGGGCCTTGAGCTGGCCCGTGACGGTGAGGATCACATCGTCCAACGAGAGCGAGGCTTTTTGCACGGTTTGGGCGGCCTCGTTGAGGGAAGAGACCATATTCTCGGCCTGCACGCGGCTGCTGATGTCTCGCAGAATGGCCTGGAAACCGGTCAGCCCCTCGTCCACCTCGCCATAGAGAGGCACAAAGGCAAACTCGATCCAGCGCCACTCGCCGGCCTTGTCGATAATGCGTCCCTTTTGCGTGATGCGCCGCGGGCGCTGGCAGACGTCCTCAAAGGCCTGCAACACCATCTCTCGATCGCGGGGATCCACCAGTCGCGTGAGGTGAAAAGCCCGATTGGAGGCAAGCAACTCTGCCGGCATATAGCCAAGGAGCCCAAAGCAGTTTCCGGCCAGATGACGGATATGGCCATCCTGATCCAGGATGCAGATACAATCCTGAAGATTGTCGAGGAGCGCAGCCTGCACAAGCGCGCGCGTAGCCAGCCCTGCGTACTCTCCCATGGGGGAGGTTTCCTCAAGGCGCGCCTCGAGGGCGCTCAACTGCTCTCGGACAGTAGCCAGTTCGCGCAGCAGCGAGGTCCCCGCGCTCTCCGTATCTCCGTCTGCATACCGGAACTCTTGGGCCGATTCCATGGACATGTCTCCCGATTTCGCAACGCACCGTATCTTACCATACACTGGCCCATCAAGGCAACCGCGTCAAGCTGCAATTTCACGTTTCCTTTGGCTCCGCCGACACGTTTTTACGTACTCTTGCCGCACTCTTTATCCGTTCCTTCGTAGATCGCGACCCGTAACGGGCCTCGCCGGTCACGCTAGGACACACCGCTGTCCGAGATATGCGTCCCTGTGCCAACCCGACGGTGCTTTAGATCCGAGCGGTTGACGTGCAACCCGGGCCCATGCTATAACCTGCTCTGTCGGACTGTGGATCGTTTCAAGGGAGAAAGAGGCATCATGACAAAAGCATTGATCATCCAGGGTGGCTGGCAGGGACATGAACCCGAGCAGGTGGCCGACATCATGGCCAATGCGCTGCGCGAGGAGGGGGTTGAGGTCGAGATCGTCGATACGCTCGATGTGTTGACCGAGCGGGATCTCACAGAGTTGGACCTGATTGTGATGCAATGGACGATGGGCAGGATCGAGCGTGACCAGCTCAAGGCGCTGATGGAGGCCGTCGAGAGCGGCGTGGGGATCGCCGGAGTACACGGTGGCATGGGCGATGCGTTCCGCGAGGCAACCGACTATCAGTACATGGTGGGCGGCCAATGGGTGGCGCATCCTGGCAATGACGGCATCGAGTATGATGTGCACATCGTGGACCATGATCACCCGATCACCGAGGGTGTGAATGATTTCCACGCCAAGTCCGAGCACTATTACATGCATGTCGACCCGGCCATCCACGTGCTGGCGACCACGCCCTTTGACGAGGTCCAGATGCCGGTGGCATGGACCAAGATGTGGGGCCAGGGGCGTGTCTTTTACTGCTCCATGGGGCACGTGGCACAGGTGTTCGATCAGGACCCCAACATCGTCAAGCTGGTGAAGCGTGGCATGCTCTGGGCCGCGCATGCCCTTGACGGGGCCGCATAGGATGCAAGACGCTCGGGGGGCGGGCGACGCCGACGATAGGCCCGCCCCCAGTGCAACCGCTCAGATCGCCGGTGTGCGGTAGAGCGTCTCCCCATTGACGACGATGGTCACGTCCTGCAAATAGCGCCGCACCGTATCCAGGTTGATGCTCATGCCCAGACCTGGCTCCTCGGGGAGACGGATCTGCCCGGCGTCATCCCGTTCCAGCTTCTCGTGGGTCAGACCGCAGGCCAGCGGGCTGGCCTCGAGCGGATACTCGCATAGCTCATGAAGCTCTAACCCGGCATAGGGTTGCAGGGAAGCGCTCAGGGCCAGTTGCGTGGTAAAGGTGTGGTTCACATAGGTCACCCGCGCCGAGTTGGCATCGCGGGCCACATCTGTGGCGGGAGTGATGCCTCCGATGCGGCCGGCATCGATCTGGATATAGCCGAGGCCCCCGTGCGCGATCATCTGCCTCGCCATCCAGGCATTGTGGCTCCCCTCTCCGCCCGCCAGCCGCACCCGCCGGCAAGAACCGGCCAGGCGCCGATAGGCATCGACAGCGCCAGAGACAAAGGGCTCCTCCAGCCAGGTCACACGGGCGGACTCGAGCGCCGGCAGGCGGGCCAGCGCCGCATCCAGATCGGACTCCCACACCGTGCCGGCATCCACCAGCAGGCGGGACTCCTCACCCAGGCCCTCTCGCGCTGCGTGTACCTGGTCGGCATCCTCCTGAACCGAGCCGCGCCCATAGGCCCCCCAGCCGAACTTGGCCGCCGCAAAGCCCTTCTGCCGGATGGCCTGGGCCTTGGCGAGGGTCTCTGCGGGCGTGTCGCCAAATAGCACCGAGGCATAGGGCCGCTTGGGCCAGGCTCGCTCATGGCCCAGGAGGCGATAGACAGGCTCAGACAGTCGCTTCCCGAGGAGATCCCACAGGGCAATATCGATGCCAGAGAGAGTGTGGTCGGCCTGGAGCAGATCGAGGGACTTGGCGCGCACGAGGTCGCCGATGCGCCGTACATCCTCCACCGAATCGATGCGCTGTCCCACGACCGAGTCACGCACCGATACGCAGGCGCTATGGGACATGGGGCACACAAAGCTGGCGATGGACGTGAGAGGGGATGCCTCGCACTCGCCCCACCCCACGTATGGGCCGGCCTCTACACGCACGAGCAGACAATCCTGGCTTCCGTCGCCGATATCGCGGATCTCGGGCATGGCAAGATAAAAGAGATCCACAGCGGTAATGCGCGACATGTACAACCTCCTTGTTGTGACTCGCTCTCTCATTGTGCCAACTCGTGCTGATTTCGGGTGTGGCGTCTGGCGATCCCATGCGACAGTGGGCGCGGGAACCGTGCTTGTGGGCGTAACGGCGCCGGTCTGCCTGTATATGGGCGATGTGCACGAACAATACCGCAAGAAGGTATCATTCGTCAATGAACGGTCTTTTGTGTCGAGGATCGAACGAATTGGTTGTACGATAGGGTGGTTGTGGTATAATCAGCCGATGGAGGCAAGCACCATGACCCAAAAAAAGCGACTCCTCTTGATTGACGGCCATGCCCTGGCCTACCGTGCCTACCATGCTACCCCGCCGATGTCGGCACCCGACGGAGAGCCCACCAACGCTACCTTTGGCTTTGCCAATATGCTACTCAAAGCGATCGACGATCACGAGCCAGACTATGTGATCGCAACGTTTGACGCAGGGCGGACCTTTCGCCATGACGAGTATGACGAGTACAAGGCTACCCGCGCCAAGATGCCCGATGATCTGCGGATCCAGGTAGAACGCATCTGTGAGCTGACCGAGGCGATGGGCGTGCCGGTGCACACTCTCGAAGGCTATGAGGCCGATGACCTGCTGGGCACCTTTGCCAAAAAGGCGACGGAGCACGACCTGGAGACGATCATTGTCACCGGCGACAGCGACACGCTGCAGCTCGTAGAGGAGGACGTACGCGTGTTGATGCCGCGTCGCACCCTGGGCGATGTGCATCTGTATGATACCGAGTCGGTACGCGAGCGCTATGGCCTGGACCCGTCCCAGTTGATCGACCTCAAGGCCCTGATGGGCGATTCGTCGGACAATATTCCCGGCGTCCGAGGCGTAGGCGAAAAGACGGCGACCAAGCTCCTGCAAGAGTATGGCGATCTCGACACGATCTATGGGCATCTGGACGAGATCTCGCAGACGCGGTTCCGCAACGCCCTCGAGGCGGGCCGTAATGAAGCAGAGATGAGCCGCAACCTGGTCACCATCGTGCGCGATCTGGACCTGGATCTCGATCTCGATGCCGCGGTGTGGGGCGCGTTCAACCGGGAACGCCTGATGGAGCTCTTGCGCGAGCTCGGCTTTCACTCGCTGGTGAGCCGCTTGCCCAGCCGGGGCACCGGTGACGCGGGGCAGCTCAGCATGTTCGAGGAGGCTTCGCCCGCCCCTGGCGATCCGGTCTTGGGCGAGTACATGATCATTGACACCGCCGAGGCGTTGCAGGCTCTGGCGGAGGAGCTCTCGCAGGCCGAGCGCTTTGGCCTGGACACCGAGACCACCGGCACCGATCCGATGGTCGCCCGCCTGGTGGGCCTGTCGGTCTCGGCCGACGCGGGGCACGGGGCGTATGTCCCCGTCGGCCACGCCGTGCGCCAAGGAGAAAAGCAGCTCGATCTGGCCACGGTGCGCGAAATGCTGGGGCCGGTGCTGGCCGATGAGACGGTCGCCAAAGTCTGCCACAACGCCAAGTTCGATCTGACGGTGCTGGATAAGCATGGGCTGCCCGTCAGCGGCCTGACCGACGACACGATGCTGGCGGCCTGGCTGCTCTCGCCCTCGGGCCGCGGCATCGGCCTGCGCGAGCAGACTTGGCAGCGCCTCGGCCTCGAGATGATCGAGATCACCGAGCTGATCGGCACCGGGCGCAACCAAAAGACCATGGACCAGGTCAGCATCGAGCGGGTAGCCAACTATGCCTCCGCCGACGCCGATATGACCCTGCGGTTGCGCGACCTGCTGCTGCCCGAGCTGGAAAAGCACAATCAGCGCAGACTGTATCACGAGCTCGAGATGCCCCTGGTGCCGGTGCTCCAGGCCATGGAGATGCATGGCATCCTGGTGGATACCGACTATTTGCACGAGATGTCGCAAGCCATCACCCGCTGGATCGCCGAGGTTCAGGAGCGCATCTATGCCGAGGTGGGCCACCCGTTCAACCTGAACTCGCCCAAACAACTAGGCGAGGTGCTCTTTGAAGAGTTGGAGTTGCCCGTCGTGCGCCGCACCAAGACGGGCTACTCGACCGATGCCCAGGTGCTGGACGAGCTGCGCGACAAGCATCCGATGGTCGAGATGCTGCTCGAGTATCGCACCATCGACAAGCTGCGCAGCACCTATATCGACACCCTGTCGCTGCTGGTCAACAAAGAGACGGGGCGCGTGCATACCTCGTTCAACCAGACGGGCACCAGCACGGGCCGCCTCTCCTCCAGCGATCCCAACCTGCAGAACATCCCCGTGCGCACCGAGCTGGGCCGGCAGGTGCGCGGGGCCTTTGTCGCCCCACCCGGCTATAGGCTGTTGGGTTGTGACTATTCGCAGGTCGAGCTGCGGCTGCTGGCCCATGTAGCCCAGGACCCCGAGATGATGGCCGCCTTTCGCCGCGACGAGGACGTGCACGCCACCACGGCGGCTACGGTCTTTGGCGTCGGACTGGACGAGGTCACCTACGAGCAGCGCAGCCTGGCCAAGGCCATCAACTTTGGCCTGATGTACGGCATGTCCCAGTACGGGCTCGCGTCGCGCACCACTCTCTCGGTGGAGGAAGCGGGCCAGTTCATCGAGACCTATTTCGAGCGCTTTGCCGCCGTCAAGCGGTATCTGGACGAGACCAGACGCTTTGCCGAAGAGCA
>SKRJ01000234.1 GCA_007118555.1 Anaerolineae bacterium
CCTAGTCCTCGCGATAGTGGCAGCCGTGGCTCTCGCGGTTCTCCCAGGCGGCGCGCGCCACGGTCAGGGCCGCCACCACGGCGTTGCGCAGGCTAATGATCTGCGGCTCGACGCGGGTGGTGCGATAGAACGCATCGATATCCTGGCTCAGGTTGTTCAGGTCGCGCAGGGCCCGCTCCAGGCGGCGTCGGCTGCGCACCAGCCCCACATAGTACCACATCGAGTGCTGGATGGTCTCCATATCGTGGCGCACCAGGGCCGGGTCGGCGGGCTCGGTGCCGGTAACCTGCCAGGCGGGGATGAACTGTGGATCGGGCCCCTCCATCGTATCGATCTGCTTGAGGATGTCCTCCGCCGCGCGGGTGCCCCACACCAGTCCCTCCAGCAGTGAGGCGCTGCCCAGGCGGTTGGCGCCATGCACCCCCGTGCACGAGACCTCGCCCACCGCGTACAGATGATGCAGGTTGGTGCGGCCCCATTCATCCACCCAGACGCCGCCGCAGAAATAGTGGGCCGCCGGGACCACCGGGATCGGCTCAATGGTGGGGTCCACGTCAAAGGCCAGACAGTTCTCATAGATGTTGGGAAAGCGTTCGCGAATCGTATCGGCTGGCATGACCGAGGCAATGTCCAGATAGACGTGGTCGGCCCCGCTGCGCAGCATCTCGCGATGGATACTGCGGGCCACCACGTCGCGAGGCGCCAGCTCTTGCCACTCGGGCGCATAGCGCGCCATAAAGCGCTCGCCGTGGATGTTGATCAGGTGGGCGCCCTCGCCCCGCAGGGCTTCGCTGATCAGGAAATGGGCCCTGCCCCGACTGTAAAAGGTCGTAGGATGGAACTGGACATATTCGGCATTGATGATGCGCGCCCCGGCCCGATGGGCCATGGCCACGCCATCGCCCGTGGCGCTTTCCGGGTTGGTAGTATGCATAAAGATGTGGCCCAGGCCGCCGCTGGCCAACACCGTCATCTTGGCCAGAATGGGAATCACCTCGGCCGTCTGGTCGTCATAGACGTAGGCGCCCACGCAGGACAGCGGCTCATAGATGGCGAGCCGGTCGGTCGAGTGGTGCGCGGGGGTGAGCAGGTCCACCGCGGTATAGCGCGTGAGGATCTCGATATTGGGATGCTGCTGCAGCGCCTGCACCAGGTTCTGCTGGATGGCGCGCCCCGTGGCGTCGTTGACGTGCAGGATGCGGCTGGTCGAGTGGGCCGCCTCACGGGTGAGCTCCAGGACGCTCTCGGGCGTTAGGGTAAAGGGCACCTGGTACTTTTCGATGAGCAGCTCTCGCACCAGGCGTGGCCCCTCGTGAGACAGGATCGAGACCGCCTGGCGGCTGTTCAGCCCGTCGCCGGCGCGGGTCAGGTCCTCGGACAACTGCTCGGGCGAGTCCTCCTCACCGGTATAGATGATGCCGCCCTGGGCATAGTAGGTGTTGGACTCGAGGGGGGTATCGGTCTTGGTGAGGAGCACGATGCGCAAATCGGGATCATGCTCGGCAAGATGCAGGGCGGCGGTGGCGCCCGCAATGCCGCTGCCGATGATGAGGACATCGCACTGAATCAGGGTGTCGGCCGGAGCCGGTGTAGGCGTATCCATGGTCTTTATCCTATCTGTAGCATCTTGTCCAGCGCCAGGCGCGCGCTGCGGGCTACATCCTCCGGCACGGTGACCACATTGTGGGTCTCGCCCTCGATCAAGCCATCCAACACATAGGCCAAGTGCTTGAGCTGTGTCATGGCCATCGAGCCGCAGGCGCGTCTTGAGAGAGGCAGGACGAGCTTGTCAGGGTGCTCATCGTTCAGCCGGTCCACCAGGTGACACTCGGTGCCTACGATGATGGTCGCGCCTTCCGGGGCCTCCTCGACCACCTGGATGATGCGCGCCGTAGAGCCCGACGCGTCCGAGGCGACCACGATGGGCCGCGGGCACTCGGGATGCACGATCACCAGGGCGTCGGGGTACTGCTCGCGAGCCTGGGCCACGTCCTCCTCGGCAAAGCCGGTGTGCACCCAGCAAAAGCCTTTCCATACGACGACGCGGGCCTCGGCGAAGGTAGCGGGATCGGGCGGATGCAGCGGGTCCCACACGCCCAGGGCCTCCTCGGGCATGCCCATGTCGAGGACGGTGTTGGTGCCCAGGTGCTCGTCGGGGAGGAACAGGATGCGGCCTCCCTGGTCAAAGGCCCACTCGAACAGGGCGCGGGCGTTGGACGAGGTACACACGGCGCCGCCCTGCTCGCCCACAAAGGCCTTGATGTCGGCCGTCGAGTTCTGGTAGGTGATGGGGATGACGGGCTCATCCCACACCGAGGACAGGGCCTCGTAAGTGGCGACGGCCTGATGGCGGCCGGCCATCTCGGCCATGGGGCAGAGGGCCTCTTCTACAGGCTGAATCACGACCTGCTCGGGCGAGCAGAGCACCGCCGCGGTCTCGGCCATGAAATTGACACCGCAGAACACGATAAACTCGGAATCGGTGCTGGCCGCTCGGCGCGAAAGCTCCAGCGAGTCGCCCCGATAGTCGGCGTAGCGGATGATCTCGTCTCGCTGGTAATGATGCCCCAGGATGGTAAGCCGGCTGCCCAGGCGTCTCTTGGCAAAATCGACCCTCTGGGCAAGTTCTCCGGGGGTCATCTCGTTGTATTCCTGCGGCACCCAGCCGATGCGTCTCTCGCGGCTCATGTCTCTCCTTTGGCTCCGCCAGCTATCTCATCACCAGGTCGAGGCTGATATCCAGCGCCTTGACCGAATGGGTGAGGGCGCCGACCGA
>SKRJ01000382.1 GCA_007118555.1 Anaerolineae bacterium
ATAGCCCGCCTCGCGCAGATACCCAAACAGGCTGGGCTCGTCGGGGCGCAGCAGGTTCCACAGGGTGCGGTGCCCCGCCACATGGGGGTACCAGCCGGTCATCTGGCTGCAGCGCGAGGGCGAGCAGACCGTGTGCTGCACGTGGCACTGCTCGAAACGCACGCCCTCGGCGGCCAAGCGATCATAGTGGGGCATCTGCACCAGCGGATGCCCATAGCAGGAGACGCTCTCGGCGCGCATCTCGTCCGGGTGGAAAAAGACATAGTTCATGGGTCGCTCCCGTCGATGGCTGTTGCGGCGGATCTGTCGTCAGTATAGCCGCAATCCCAGCGGACGCGCCAGTGCGATCGCGATGCGCCAGCGCCCCAGGCTACCAGGGCGCGTAGGTCATGCGCACGCGGTGGGCCCCCGGGGGCAGAATCACACCCCGGAACACGCCATCCACCGGGAGGATCTCCGCCGGATCGCCGTTCACCGTGGCCCGCCACCCGGGATAGTCCAGGTCGGCCAGCACCAGCAGCGCGTCGACCTCCACGCGGAGCTCGATCTCGACGTCCCGGTCGGTATAGGTCGTGATCTGGGCGGGGATCAGCAGCGCATCCAGCGCACCCTCGGGGAGTAGCACGCCGTCGCCCTCACGGTCGACCGCCGACAGCGGCAGGGCATAGGCGCGGGGCAGCACGTCGTGGTTCTCATAGATCACCACGTCCTCGCTGCGGTAGATGATGCTGTGATCGCCAAGCCCAATCAGATGCGACGCCAGCAGCGCGTCGCCCGCCGTGGTGACCAGGCGGATGCGTTCGATACGCACAAAGGCGACCGGCAGGATCGGCTCGATGCGCAGACCGCAATACTCGGCCGGCTCCACCAGCGCCCAGGTCGCCAGGTAGGTATGCCCCGGGTGGTCCTCGGGGGGCCAGCCCGAGCGCGCGGCAAAGGTGGTCGCCAGGCGCGGGCGGCTGTGGGCCACATTGGCGGCCACGTCGCTGCGGACATAGGCCCACTCGGCCGTGTCCCTGCCCACGTGCAGGGGCAGTTCGTGCGCCTCCCCGTCGCAGGTCCGCAGGTACACCACCGCCGCGAGCTCGCCATCGGGCAGGGCGGCGGCGTGACTGACATACGACTCGATCTCGATGTCGACAATGTCGCGCGCCGCGATCTCGTGCTCGATGTCGTAGGGGATGGCGGCATAGGGGTTGAGGACATCGTACAGCTCGCTGGCCTCGTCGACCGGCAGCAGTTGGGGGATCATATAGTAGCGGACGTTGAGCCGGTTGAGCCGCTGGGCGTCCAGCCCCTCCAGGTACGTCGTATAGCTCTGGGGCACCAGCGGCAGATAGACATTGGCGCTGGACACGCCATAGGCCAGGGCGATGTTGGGATACAGCGATTCGCGCTGCACCGACAGGGCCGGCAGGATGTCGGGCTTGGTGTAGGTGCGGTAGAGGCCCTCGTCAGCGCCGAGGATCGCCAGCGCCCGGGGGGGCTCTTGCAACTGATCGAGGGGCAGAGTCTGGTTGTAGGTGCCATCTAGCACCGCGGCATACGCATACAGATCCACGGCCAGCAGCAGCATGGCAAGTGCCGTCAGCGTCGTGGGCGTCAGGCGCCGCGCCGCCAGGAGCAGGGCCGCCACCGCCGCCGCCAGGAGCAGCGGCAGCCATCGCCAGTGGGCCACGAGGGCGTTGACGTCGGCGGCGGTGGCCGCAAGGAGTAGGATGACGCCCATGGCCAGCACGATGCCCGCTGCCAAGCCGACGCCGAGGCGCTCGTGGCGGTCAGACGCCCGCGCCAGGAGCCGATCCATGCCATGCCCCGCCAGCACCGCCAGGCCCAGGCTGGTCCACAGCAGGTAGCGGGCCGGCACCCGGAACAGGTTCAGCACCGGGACATGGCTCAGCAAGCCATACAGGGGGTTGTAGCGCCCCAGGGCCATCAGGAGCCCGAGCACGACCAGAGCGGCATAGGGCCACACGGCCCTGGCTTGCGTGCGCCAGAGCGCCACCGAGGCCAGCGCCAGCGGCAGCAGGCCCACATAGCCCATGAGCTCGATGGCGCCCTCGGGATGCGGCCTGCCCAGCAGATAGGGCGACGCAAAGGTCGCGGTGAGCAGGGGATGGAACGAGTAGCTGGTGAAAAAGCCGCCCTCCAGGCCGCCGGCTCGCTGCGACAGGGCGCTCAACTGGGCCGATGGCAGCAGTTGAGGCAGGGCCAGGACCGCGCCCAGTGCCAGAGCGGCGGCCCACAGCGCCAGCCCGCGCCACGTCCCCCGGTCACCGCGTCGCTGGAGCACCAGGATCACACCCACCAGGCCCACGGCCAGCAGCGCCAGCAGCGAGATCTGGGCGTGGCCCGCCAGGAACTGGAGCGCCACCAGCAGCGCCAGCGCCACGGCCCAGGGCCAGCGTCGGTGCGGGGGATCGTGTGGGTAACCACGGGGGGTTACCCCTACTGCCTCGTCAACGCGTGGGTAACCACGGGGGGTTACGATTACATCCTCGTCATCATGTGGGTAACCACGGGGGGTTACCCCTACACTCGGGATGTCCCCCGTAGGAGCAGACCGTTGTGAATGCCCATGCGCCTTCGGTGCCAAAAGCCGGTACGTGCAGACCAGCAGCCAGGGCAGCCAGGCCGAGACGCTCAGGATGCTGATGTGGGTCAGGTGCGCCAGGTTGAACCCGCCCAGGGCGTACACGACGCCCCCCAGGAGCGCACCGATGGCGGTCATGCCCAGAGTGCGGCCCAGCCAGTACATGCCCAGCCCGGCCAGCA
>SKRJ01000239.1 GCA_007118555.1 Anaerolineae bacterium
AAGAGATAGAGGCTGCCGTGCAATCGCTGCGCATCTGGATGAGGCAACACATCTCGTGGCGTGACGCCCTGGTGGATCCGCGCCCCTGGCCCCGTGCCCTGAGCGTGGCTGCCCTCTGCCTGGCCATCGGTCTGCCCGTAGGCGCCATCCTCGGGTTGCTGGGGGGCCTTTTCGGCACCGCCTTGATCGTTGCGCTGGCCCTCGGGTACCTCATGCTGCGCAGCCTGATCGTGGGGCTGATGGCCCTGATCGGCGTCGTGTTTCTGCTGCCGTTCGCCGCGCTTCCCGTCCAGATCGGCGTCACCCCCACATTGCTCAACCTGGTGTTGGCCACGCTCTTTTTCGTGTGGGCCTCGCGGGTGGCGGCCCGCAAAGATCGCGCGTTCCAGGCCCTAGCGCCCACCTTTGGCGTACTGATCTTTTGCATGCTGGCGGTGTTCTCCTTCATCGCGGGGCTAGGCCATGCCCCGCTGACGGCCAACGTCATCCGTCACTTTTTTGAGATTCTGCTGAGCATCCTGACCTTTGTGCTGGTCATCAACGCGGTACGCGGCGTGCCACAGCTTCGCTTTCTTACCGCCGCGATGATTCTGGCGGCCAGCGGCGCCGCTGTGGTCGGGATCGTGCTCTACATCCTGCCGGAAGAGTTGACGGTGCGGGCGCTTTCCTCGCTTCAGGTGGTCGGCTATCCCTCTGGCGGGGCCGTGCTGCGCTATATCGAGGATGATCCCTCCCGGGCCTTGCGCGCCACCTCCACCTCCATCGATCCCAACGTCCTGGGGGGCGCCCTGATCTTTGGCACCACCATCGCGACCACCCAGCTCTTTTCGCCCGAGCCGGTGTGGCCCAAGCGCTGGCTGGCCCTGATGGCGCTGAGCATGGCTGTCTGCCTCTTTCTGACCTTTTCGCGCGGCTCGCTGCTGGGGCTGGCCGCCGCCATCCTGCTGCTGGCCCTCCTGCGGTACCGCCGGGTACTCTTGTTTGCGGGGGCCGCCGTGGCGCTGCTCCTGATTCTGCCACCGGCCCAGGTCTATGTGGACCACTTTGTGAGGGGGCTGCGCGGCGAGGACCTGGCCACCCAGATGCGTTTCGGCGAATACCAGGACGCCCTTATCCTGATTCGGCGTTATCCCTGGTTCGGGGTGGGCTTTTCCGGCACGCCCGATGTCGATACCTACCTGGGCGTCTCGAACGTCTACCTGCTCATCGCCGAGAACATGGGGCTCGTGGGCCTGACGGTCTTTGTCGCCAACCTCTTCACCTATCTCCACAAGGTGATTTCCGCCCTCCTCTCACGCGTGACCCGTGCGCGCGTCTCGGTCACCACGCTGGGTTCCTTTTTGGCCGTCGTGGGCGCGATGGTGGGCGGCATGTTCGACCACTATCTGTTCAACCTGGTGTTCCCCCATGCCTCCACGATCCTGTGGCTGACCATGGGCCTCGGGATCGTCAGCCTGCACCTGGACCTGACTACGCCCGGCTCGGTGGATCAAGCGTCAGGAGCGCCCCTCAGAGAACAGATCGACATGGTTGTGGGCGGCCAGGCACGCGGCGGTTTGCCGTAGGACCAGGAATCAGGTATTATACGAGATGGCTCGTGTGCAGAGCACAGGGCCGTATCTCTCCATACAAAGGAGCCTGACTTGGCGCGAACGGGTAGAGTCGCTCGTGTAATGGGCGTGGTTGTCGACGCCCAGTTTGATGTCGGAGACCTGCCGGGCATCAACAGCGCTCTCATTGTCGAGCGCCCCAACCTGCCGAATCTGGTGCTCGAGGTGCAGGAGCATGTGGATCCACGTACCGTGCGCTGCATCGCCATGGCCTCGACCTCGGGTCTGCGGCGCGGCCTGGCCGTCCAGGATACGGGTGCACCGATCCAGGTGCCCGTGGGCCAAGAGACGCTCGGACGCCTGTTCAATGTAATGGGCGAGACGATCGATAACGAGCCCTCGCTATCCCCCGATGTCACACGCCGACCCATCCACACCGAGAGCCCGGCCCTCCATCGGCAGCAGCTCTCTACGAGTGTCCTGGAGACCGGCCTAAAGGTGGTGGATCTGCTGACGCCCTTTGGCCGCGGCACCAAGATCGGCCTGTTCGGCGGCGCCGGCGTCGGCAAGACGACGCTGGTCATCGAATTGATCCGCCACAGCACTGAGGACCAGAGCAGCTATGCCCTGTTCGCGGGCGTGGGCGAGCGGACCCGCGAGGGCAACGACCTCTGGCAGAGCATGCAAGAGAGCGGCGTGCTGCCCAATACGGTGCTCGTCTTTGGGCAGATGAACGAGCCCCCCGGTGCCCGCTTGCGCACGCCCTTTACCGCCCTGACCATGGCCCAGTATTTCCGTGACGAGTCGCAAAAGAGCGTACTGCTCTTTATCGACAACGTCTATCGCTATGTGCAGGCGGGCGCCGAGGTGTCGGCGCTCTTGGGGCGGCTGCCCAGCGCCGTCGGCTACCAGCCCACCCTCGCCACCGAGATGGGCCGCCTGCAGGAGCGCATCACCACCACCTCCAGCGGCGCCATCACGTCGGTACAGGCGATCTATGTGCCCGCCGACGATATTACCGACCCCGGCGTCGTGGCGGCATTCAGCCATCTGGACGCCATCACGGTGCTCACCCGACGGCTCTCGGCCCAGGGGTTCTACCCGGCGGTGGATCCGCTGGATTCGTCGTCCAAGATGCTCGAGGCGCGCTATGTCGGACAGCGGCATGTGCGCATCGCCAACGAGACGCGGTCGGTCCTGGCGCAATACGAGGCGCT
>SKRJ01000207.1 GCA_007118555.1 Anaerolineae bacterium
CCAGATCAAAGGGCGCCTCAGCAATGCAGGTGACCTCAGCCCCTCCGGCGATGCCGGCCATCAGCGTCAGATAGCCAGAGCGCTGGCCCATCACCTCGATGACAAAAGCCTTGTTCTGGGAGAGGGCCGTGTCCTGTATGTGGTCTATGGCATCGATGGCCGTGTTGAGGGCTGTGTCCACGCCGATGGCCACATCGATGCCCCAGATGTCGTTCTCGCTGCTGGCGGGGACGCCCACTGTGGGCATACCCCCCACATCCAGGGCACGCGCTGCCTCGAGGGCCCTGCGGCCGCCGATCACGACCAGGCCGTCGATACCCTCGTCGCGCAACGCTTCCAGCGCATCCGCGAGTCGTGCCTCATCCTCAACAATGTCGCCGGACGAGGTGCCCAGGAACGTGCCGCCCACCTCGATGATGTGGCTCACGGAGCGCGACCCGAGCTCGACGAAATCGCCGCGCAGCAGCCCGCGAAAACCCTGGCGAACGCCTGTCACGGTCCAGCCTCTCTCCAGGCCCATGCGCACGGCGCTGCGGATGGCCGCGTTCATCCCGGGGCCGTCGTCACCGGCTGTGAGCACACCCAGGTGCCGGATCGGATTCGCCATGCTTGCTCCTGCCTTTCGCAATGATGCTACTTGTCGTCCAGTGCCGCCACGCCGGGCAACTCGCGCCCTTCGAGGAACTCGAGGGAGGCGCCGCCGCCGGTGGAAACGTGGGAGATGGCGTCGGACACGCCCGCCTCCTCAACGGCCGAGGCCGAATCGCCCCCACCGATCACGCTCATGGCATCGGCATTGGCCAACGCCTTGGCGATGGCAAAGGTGCCCTGGGCAAAGGGCTCTAGCTCGAACACGCCCATGGGACCGTTCCAGATCACCGTGCCTGCCTCGTCGATGGTCTCTTTAAAGAGCGAGATGGTACGCGGCCCAATATCGAGGATGCGCCAGCCGGCCTCGACATTGTCGGGCTCCACCGTGCGAGTCTGGGCATCGGCGCTGAACGCGTCGGCCACCGTGACATCGACCGGCAGTACCAGCTTGTCGCCGGCGCGCTCCATCAGATCGCGGGCCTTGTCGACAGAGCCTTCCTCGACCAGCGAGTCGCCCGTTTCATAGCCCTTGGCGCGGAAAAAGGTGTTGGCCATGCCGCCCCCGATCAGGATCTGCTCGGCCTTGGTGAGCAGATTCTCGATCACGCCGATCTTGTCCGAGATCTTGGCGCCACCCAGAATCACCACCAGCGGACGTTTGGGCTCCTCTAGGGCTGTGCCCAGCATCTCCAACTC
This sequence comes from Anaerolineae bacterium, assembly GCA_007118555.1. Lineage (GTDB taxonomy): Bacteria > Chloroflexota > Anaerolineae > UBA1429 > UBA1429 > UBA1429. The sequence continues at coordinate 1,288 of SKRJ01000207.1, forward strand.
CTTGCCCAGGAGCAGACCTGCCACGGCGGGCAGGAACTCGGCGACACCGGCGGTGGAGGCGTGGGCGCGGTGCGCGGCACCAAAAGCATCGTTGACATACACGTCGGCCAGGTTGGCCAGCTCTTGGCTGAGCTCGCGGTCGTTGGCCTCTTCGCCGGCCTCAAAGCGCGTATTCTCCAGGAGCAGCACATCACCGGGGCGCATCGCCTCTACCGCCTCGGTGACCAACGGCCCGACGACCTGGTCGAGCTTGCGCACTGTCCTGTCGAGCAGCGCGGTCAGTCGGTCGGCGACGGGATCGAGCCGCAGGCTGTCCACCGGCTTGCCCTTGGGGCGCCCCAGGTGCGAGCACAGGATGACGGCGGCGTTCTGCTCCAGCAGTTGGCGGATGGTGGGCAGGGCGGCCTGGATGCGCAGATCGTTGGTGATGACGCCCTGGTCGTTCAGGGGCACATTAAAGTCGCACCGCACCAGCACCCTTTTGTTTTCCACATCAATATCGTGCACGGTTTTCTTGTTCATCGAGTACGCTCCTCATCAACTCGGAAATGATTGCATAAAGCATTCTAGCATACCGCCCCGGACGCGCAAGCGCGGCCACGCACTTGCCGCGGGGTTGAGTCGACGCCTGAAACGGGCTAGAATGGCGCCAACAATGATCTAGAGAGGTGAGTATGCCAGACAAGACACGTGCGGTGATGGTGGGTTGTGGCGGCATTACCAAGGCCTGGTTACCGCCCATTCAGGCCCTGGACTCGGTCGAGATGGTCGGGCTCGTGGATATCGTGCTGGACAGTGCACGGGCCCGCGCCCAGGAGTTTGCCCTGGACAATGTTCTCATCGGTGACGATCTGGAGGCCGTGCTGGCCCAAACGCGGCCCGATGTGGTGTTCAACTGCACTGTTCCGGAGGCCCATGCGCCGGTGACGCTTGCCGCGCTGGCGTACGGCTGCCATGTGCTCACCGAAAAGCCCCTGGCCGATACGATGGACAATGCCTACCGGATGATCGAGGCGGCCGAGGAGGCCGACCGCATCCTGGCGGTGATCCAGAACCGCCGCTATGACGCCAACATCCGCCGGCTGCGTCACCTGGTCGAGGAGGAAGCCGTCGGTCCGCTGACGACGGTACACTGCGACTTTTTGCTGGGGGCGCACTTTGGCGGGTTCCGCGATCGCATGGCCCACGTGCTCTTGCTGGACATGGCCATCCACACCTTTGACGCCGCCCGCCTCATCACCGGCGCCGATCCGGTGTCGGTCTATTGCCACGAGTGGAACCCCGCCGGCTCCTGGTACGATCGGGATGCCTCGGCGGTGGCGATTTTCGAGATGAGCGATGGCCTGGTCTATACTTACCGGGGGAGCTGGTGCGCCGAGGGGCTCAACACCACCTGGGAATCCGACTGGCGCCTGATCGGCCAGCAGGGAAGCCTGCACTGGGACGGCGCGACCCTCATCGAGGGCGAGGTCGTCAC
>SKRJ01000030.1 GCA_007118555.1 Anaerolineae bacterium
ACAGCATCCATCAGGGTGAGGGTGGGGCGCGCAAAGGTGAAAATGTCCAGCATCGCCTCACCGAACATCTCCCGATCCACCAGCTTGGCGTGATAGCTGATCTTGAGCGAGCCGGGCACCAACCCAAAGAGATTCTTGACCCCCAGGGTGAGCACTGTCAGGTTGTGGGTCTTGAGCTTGGGCAGATTGATGACCACATCCGCCTCCAGCAGCGGCTGGATCACGTCGAGGCGGTGCAGTACCTGGCCCTCGGGATGGGAAACCTGAGTGCTGGCGGTGTCATAGTTGAGCTCGGCGCCGCCCTCTTCTGCCGCCTGAACCATGCCACTGCGGCGATAGGCGAGCCGCAGGGTGCCCGCCGTATAGGGGCCACCGGGCGACTCGGCGATCAGAGGCACGCCCCCGGCCTCGCGCACCAGCCGGGCCACAGCCGCCACGACTGTAGGATGCGTAGTGACGGCGCGCCCGGGGTCCATCCCCCGTACCAGGTTGGGCTTGAGTAGCACCTTTTGGCCCGGCTGCACATAGGCCTCCATGCCCCCCAGGAGCTCTACCGCCTGGCGCACCGCGTCCATGACACGCTCGGACGCATAGTCGTGGCAGCGAACCAGCGAAACGGTAGATAGAGACATGCTGGTGTCCCCTCTCAGCCCTCGGCCTCGGCCAGGGCGGTGACCGCCTCGGCCAAAAAGCGCAACTGCCGTGCCGCCAGCCCGATCTTGAGACGGGCGGCCTCGTCCTCCTCCAGCAGCCGTTGCAGGTCGCCCTCCTGCAGGCAGCGGGTCATGCGCTGCACCTCGTCAACAAAGGCGTCCAGCGAGTGGAACTTGTGCACGCGGTTGCCATCCTGGGTGGTGGGCTCCAGATGGTCATAGCTCTGGGCCTCACCGTCCCCGGGGAGGTCCCAGGGCGGGGCGCCCTCGTCCTCCGAGCTGCCATCCCAGTCGTCTGCCACGCCATCTTGGATCACGCCGTCGTGGGGCATGGGCTCGGGCGAAAGATGGCTCACCTGCTCCGTGGGCCTGGATTCGATCACGGGCACCCGCTCGCCGCGGCGCAGCAGCGCCAGGGCCGCCGCGGGCGTCACGTTGGTATTGCGCTCCAGGGCGGCGCACAGGCGGGACAGCTCGGCGGCCGAGAGGCTCTCCTCGATCACCAGCTCGGCCACGGCCTGCTGGCGCGCCTCGGGGGCAATGTCCACCAGGTGCTGGGCGTGGGTGACGCCGATGGCGCCGCTGGATACGTGCTGGCGCACCTCGGGGGCGAGCTGGGCCAGCCGCAGATAGCGCTGGATCTGGCGGGCCGAGAGCCCCAACGTGCGGGCCATCTGATCCATGGCCTGGGTTTGGGTCAACCCCTGCCGGGCCAGGTGCTGCACCATGCGCTCAAAGGCCCGGCACTTGTCCATGTCGTCCAGGTCCAGGCGCTGCAGATTCTCGAGCACCTGCTGTACCATCACCGAGGCGGGATCGCCGTTCTCCACCGTGACGCAGGGGACTCGGTCCAGCCCCACGACGATGGCGGCGTCGCGGCGCCGGTTGCCATAGACGACACGGTAGCTCTGCCCCTCGGGCGCGACGCCCAGCGGCTGCAGGATGCCGTGCTCGCGGATGGTCTCGGCCAGCCCGGCCAGGTTGCCGGGGTCCGAGCGCACATTGTCGCGGCTGGGCAACAGGTCGCGGGGATTCAGGTACAGGATCTGCTGATCGTTCTGCATCGGTTCTCCTGGAATTTGCTGGGATAATGAATCAGGACGCGGGCACCGGGTTGCGCATATAGTCGCCATAGCGCATGAACGCCTGGCAGGCGACCTCTTGCCAGTGTGGGTCGAGCCCGATGGAGGCGTTGTCAGCATAGTAGCCGCCGATGAACCCGCCGTCGGGGCCGCCGAGCTTGGCGATCAGCTCCCGGGCCTCGTGCTCGATGGCGGCGGCGTCGCCGGATTGGAGCGTCTTTTGAATGTCCACGGGGCACCAAAAGGTCATCTTGCCATGGAACTGGGCAAGCGTATCGATGCCGTGCAGGCGGGGCTGGTCGAACTGGAGGGCGTCGATGCCGACCTCGATCAGGTCGGGGATGATGGCCGTGATCTTGCCGCAAGAGTGCATCAGGACCTTGATCCCGTTCTCGTGGGCCACGGCGCACAAACGCTCGAACCCCGGCCGAAAGAGGGCGCGCCAGGTGGCCGGGCTGACCATCAGGGCCTCCTGGGTGCCCCAATCCTCCGGGAACATGACGCCGTCCACACCGGCGTTGGCATAGGCGACGATGACGTCGGCCAGCAGGTCGTCGATGCGCTGGAGCAGGACCCGCACCGGCTCGGGCTCGAGCAAAAGGTCCATCAGGAACTGATCCATACGGCGCATCTTGCGGGCGATGTTGAACGCAAAGCCCGGCAGGTGTCCGATGCAAAAGAGGTCGAGATTGGCGGCCACGGCGCGCTTGACGGGAGCATAGTTCGCGGGATTGGCCAGGTCGGGCAGCACCAGGCTGTCCAGGTTGTCCCACGATTCGAGCACGCCCCGGGCCACCTCGCCCTTGCTGGTCTTGTCCACCCGGGCCCAGGTGTTGCCCCACTCGTCCACGTACTCTTGACGGTCGCCGCCCACCGTTCGCCACTCGGGCTGATCGCCCTGGAGCTGGTAGCCGGTGTTGGCGAAATCGTTCCAGTACGGCACAGGAAACGAGGCCGCCAGCCGGTCGGGCTCGCGGAACTCCAAAGTTCTCAGAACGCGTTCGCGCGAGTTCATGAT
>SKRJ01000079.1 GCA_007118555.1 Anaerolineae bacterium
CGGTATGCAGCGGTGAAAAGGTATTGGACTCGTGCCGGATGCCGCCCACTGCGATGCGCATAGCTTTGCCTCCCCGCTGTGAATCCAGGCCCTGCCTCATTCGGTCCATAGCCGCATGATAGAGCGGCATGCGGCAATGCGCAAGAGCGTGGGGAACAGCAGCCGGCGAGCCTGGACGATCGGCCCGGTGCCGTCAACTTTTCCGGATGCCCCGTTTGCCGAATCCCGCTGGCGCGCTACGATGTGTGCTTGTGAGCCACCATCGGATGGCCCCCAGCATCGATCCGGTTGACAGACAGAGGAGGAGCCCTCATGCAGGCAGCCTATTTCCGCGGCAACGGCGTGATCGAACTGTGCGACGTGCCCCGGCCCGTGCCGGGCCCCGGCGAGCTGCTCATACAGGTGGCCGCCAACGGAGTATGCGGCTCGGATCGCAAGATCCTCGAGGGCGGCTTTGCCCGCATCCCCGGCCATGAGGTGGCTGGCACCGTCGTCGAGGCCACCGAGGGCTGCCAGACGCCCACAGGCGCCCGGGTGGCGGTCTACATCCCGCGTCACTGTGGGGCGTGCGTCTACTGTCAGGCGGGCCAAGGCAATCTCTGCCCCCACAAGCCCGGGCTGCTGGGCTGGTCCACCGACGGCGGTTACGCCGAGTACATGGTCGTCCCCGACCGCAACGCCCTGCCCCTGGAAGACGGCATCTCGATGGAGCAGGGCGTCCTGCTGCTGGACACCATCGGCACCTCGAGCCATGGCCTGCGTCTGGCCCGTTGCGAGACCGCCCAGAGCGCCCTGGTCATCGGGGCCGGGCCCGTGGGCATGGGGGCCGTCGCCTACCTCAAGGCCATGGGCATCCCCGACGTGTACGTGTCCGAGCTGTCGCCCTATCGCCTGGCCATCGCCGAGAAGTACGGCGCCCTCCCCATCGCCGCTGACCAGGAGGATGTGGCCAGTCGCATCCGCGCGGACCATCCCTATGGTGTGGACCTGGTGGTCGAGGCCGTGGGCGCGCTGCTCACGATCTGGCAGTCGCTGTATCTGGTCCGGCCCGGGGGCGTCGTCAGCCTGGTGGGCGAGTACTGGGGCAAGGTGGAGCTGGAGCGCCCCAAATCCGAGTGGATGATCAACGACATTACCCTCATCCGCTCGTTCTATTTCACCATCCCCGAGTTTCACGAGAACCAGCGGCTCATCCTTAACGGCAAGCTCGACGTGAGCCCGCTGGCCAGCCACAGCTATCCGCTGGCGGAGCTGCGCGCCGCCTATGACGCGTTTCTGTCCGGCGACACGCTCAAGGTGATGGTAACGCCCTGACCACTCAAGCACGTACAATGTGCCCCCGCCTCTTGGCGCGGCTCCGGGGAAAGGCTACAATAGCACCATGGCACCATCAGGAGGACACAAATGCTTTCATCCGCCGAAATCCGCGAACGTATTCCCGCCTCGGACGCGCGCTATGACGTCATTGTCGCCGGAGGCGGCCCGGCGGGCCTGGGCGCGGCTTTGGCCGCCGCGCATCAGGGCGCTCGCACCCTGTTGCTGGAGGCGCGCTCCTTTTTCGGCGGAGTGGCCACCGTGGCCCTCTGGATGCCGATGAACCGTATGCTGCTGGACGGCGGGAGCCGCGGCGGCGTCCACGAGATGCTGGTCAACAAGCTCACGGGCTATGGCGCCGACGCCTGGACGCCCTGCCGCGTCAACTGGATCAACGGCGACGGCATGGACGTGCACCCCGAGTACCTGCGCCTGGCGGCCTACGAGGCGCTGGAGGAGGTGGGCTGCCACTATCGCCTCTATAGCCCGGTGACCGATGTCGTCATGCAGGGCGACACGATCACCGGCGTCACCGTGACGGCCAAGGAGGGGCCCCAGGCCTTTGAGGCCCAGGTGGTGGTGGATGCCACGGGCGATGGCGATGTGGCCTTTCGCGCCGGCGCCGAGATGGTCCACGGCCGCGAGGAGGACGGCCGCTTTATGCCCGCCTCGCTCGTGTTTGCTGTAGCGAACGCCGACGTGGACCGCCTGCTCGCCTATGCCGACCAGAACCGCGAGGAGCTCCAGGCCATCTACGACCAGGCCCACAAGGCGGGCTTTGCCGTGGCTGCCTGGTACGCCTATGACCGCTGCACCGTGCCGGGCGTGGTAACGGTAAACAACGGCGCCTGGCGCGGGCTGGACAATGTGGACGGCACCCGCAGCGCCGATCTGACCGCCGCCGACCGCATGGGGATGCAGGTGGCCGTCGATTTCGTCAAACTGGCCCGCCTCTACCGCATCCCCGGCCTGGAGAACTGCTACCTGGAGCGGGCCGGTGCCGCCGTGGGCGTGCGTGACACCCGCCGCATCGTGGGCGAGTACGTGGTCACGGTGGAGGACGCTCGCAACGGCGCCGAGTTCGACGATGTGGTGGCCCGCAAGTATGGCGCCATCGACGCCGTCCAGCTCTATACCGGGCAGATGGCCTCGGGCTTTGCCTACCCCTACCGGGCCCTGCTGCCCAAGCGCATCGAGAATCTGCTTGTCGCCGGGCGCTGCGGCTCTGCCACCTTCCTGGGGCACGCCGCCGGCAAGAGCATGGGCAACATGATGGGTCTGGGGCAGGCGGCGGGCGTGGCCGCCGCGTTGGCCGCCGACCAGGGCGTGACGCCGCGGGCGCTGGACGTGGGCCGCGTACAAGAGGCGCTGCTGGGCATGGGCGTACCGCTCTTTCCGGAGAGGGTCCCCTTCGAGGAGTAGCTATGGGCGAGACCTGGGTCCGCCTGTATGGCGAACTGAACGATTTCGTCCCCCTACGGCTGCGCCAGCGGCCCATTCTGCGACGCTGGGACGTGAGCCCCTCGGTCAAGGATCTGATCGAGGGGCTGGGTGTACCGCACCCCGAGGTCGATCTGCTGCTGGCGAACGGGCGCTCGGTAGGGTTCGACTATGCCGTGGAGGATGGCGATCGGATCAGCGTCTACCCGATCTTTCGCAGAGTGGATGTATCCCGGATCAGCCAGGTGCGCCCCGATCCCCTGCCAGAGACACGCTTTGTGATCGACGGCCACCTGGGGCGGCTGGCGGGCTATCTGCGCATGCTGGGCCTGGATACCGCCTACCGCAACGACTATGACGATGCAACCCTGGCCCAGGTCTCCCACAATGAGGGGCGCATCCTGCTGACGCGGGATCAACAGCTCTTGATGCGCAGCATCGTGCGCCACGGCTACTGGGTGCGCGCCACAGAGCCCAGCGAGCAGCTCTTTGAGGTGGCGCATCGCTATGGCCTGATCCAGGTGATGCGGCCCTTTACCCGCTGCCTGCTCTGCAATGTCCCCCTCGAACCCGTGAGCAAGCACGATGTGGCCCATCTGCTCGAGCCCGCTACCCGGCGCCACCATGATCGCTTTTACCGGTGTCCGGCCTGCCAGCGCATCTACTGGCCCGGCTCGCACCACAAACGCATGAGCGCCCTGATCGACGAGCTATGCGATCGGTTGGCCGAGAGCGAGCTCTAGAACCCCGCCAACCGCGCCAGATTCAGCCCCTTGACCTTGGCGCGATCCTGCTCCGGCCAGCCATCCAGCAGGCTATCCACGATGAAATGCGGCGAGCCGCTGCTCCAAGCCAGCCGATCAGGGCCAAAGGCGCGGGCTACCCGCGTCACCAGCGGCTTGAGGTCGAGATAGGGCTCTGTGGTCTGAGAGCAATGCGTCAGGCCAGAGAGCTTCATGGTGACATTCGGGTAATCGCCCAGAGCCAACACATCGTCATACTCGTCCGAGGTACCGAGTTGGGGCTCGGCCAAGTGGTCGATGAGCACCGGAAACGAAGGATACTCGGCCACGATTCGGCCCACCTGATCCGCATAGTTGGGGCCGATGTGCAGCTCGATCACGAGGCCCAGCTCGCCGGCCGCGCGCCAGAGCTCGTGGACGGCGAAATCATCAAAGCTGCCCAGATAGCTCTCCTTGCCGCGATGCGCATGAAAGCGCAGCGCCACGATGCGGGGATGGTGGCGCACCAACGCCGTCAGCTTGGCCGGCGCATCGGGATCCTGCGGCATAAAGAGGCAGGTACCCTTGAGGCGCTGCTCGTCGCGGGCCAGACAGTCCAGGAGCAGACGGTGCTCGTCGCCATAGGGCTCGGGCTGCACCAACACGGCGCGATCGATCCCGACCGAGTCCATCCGCATCATATAGTCCCCGACGGGATCGGGGGAGCAGCTGGATGCATCGGGCACATAAGTGGCCTGGGGGTAAAAGGGGTAGCGATCCAACTCGCTGGAAAACATGTGGGCGTTCCACTCGACGATCATGTTCCGCTCTCCTGATGGCCCGTCACGTCGGGCGATAGCGCATCCCATCATCGGCGCCCAGCTTTTCGGCCAGGATGTCCCGCAGGCGCTGTCGGGCAACATCCACCAGCCAGGCCATGGTTGTTTCGTTGAGTCCCTCGGCCTCGGCGATCTCCCCCACCGTAAAGCCCACGGCCAACGCCTGAATGGCTCGTTGCGAGATCAGGGGCAAGGCAGCTATAGCATCCTTGAGTACAAGGCGCAGATCCAACCCGCGCCCCAGGCGTTCCTGCAGCTCCGACGGCAAGCTGCCCAGCATCTGCTCATAGACCTCGTCGGGAATGGCGTTGCCCTCATCACAGCTATAGAGCAGGTTCTCGGCCCCTACCCGCTTGCGGCGCTGGGGGCGTGTCTTGCGTACGCTGTTCACCCGGCGATAGTTCTTGTTCTCATGGTCGCGCGTATAGGGCGCATAGCTCAGGTCGCTGCCCGAGACACCATAGGTGGGGCGACGCCGACGTCGGCTCTTTTCCCGCTCCAGCTCGGAACGTGCCCATGCAGGCCAACGCTCCTCCGCCAGCGCGAGACTGTGCTCCAAAGCACATCCGCCGCAGACCAAGGGCCTGGCCTGATTGAGCTGCTTGCCACAGATGCAGCACCGAAACATCGGAACTGAACCACTCCTATCCACGTGATGAGAACAGCCGTCACCGATACTATGATGTCCCGAAACGCCCGTTTCGTCAATGTGCAGCGAAATGCGGGGGCGAGCGGCCATGGTCATGGTAGCCACGCGCACCGAGAAAGGAGCCGTCGTAATCGCTGACACAAGACTCTTGACATTTTCACGTGTCTATGTGAGAATGTGTTCAAGCGCTTTTGGATGTGGCATCAAGCCATAGTATATGTCTGGATAGGTCGAGCATCATCTCGCAATGAAAGGTGGCGGCGCAGGGACTTGTAAGCAGCAGCAGAAGAAAACATGACCACGGGATCCTTGCAGTAGCACGACAGATATTGTACTATTCCGCGCGACGAGTGTCGCACAGCGAACAGGGGGGAAGGACGTGAAAGCAACCATCTATGATGTAGCCAGACGGGCGCAGGTCTCTATTGCGACGGTCTCTCGCGTAGTGAGCGGCCGTGCCCGCGTGACCGAGGAAACCCGTGCCCGGGTGCTCGAGGCTGTCAGGGAACTCAACTACCATCCCAATCCGGTGGCGCAGGGCCTGGCGCTGCAATCCACCCGGACACTGGCTCTCATCATTGACCATTTCGACAGCATCTATCAAGCCAAGATCGTGGCCGGCGCCGAGACCGAGGCCCGCGCCCACGACTATCATCTTCTCGTGCAGCAGGTGGCCGATCTGGACGGGGACAAGCTCCGTCGGCTTTCGGGCCGCATCGATGGCATCATTATCTCCGGCGGCGCCTCGACCGATGAGCTGCTACGGGCCGCTACAGAGCAGAGCATCCATACGGTGCGCCTGGGCAGCCTGGTCCCTGACCTGCGCGCCGATGCCGTGGTCGCCGACAACTACAAGGGCGCCTACGAGGCCATGGAGCACCTCATCGGGCATGGCTACCGCCGCATTGCCCACATTGCAGGACCCGAGTCATCGCCCCACGGCAAGTTGCGAGCCAAGGCCTACCATGCCGCCCTTGAGGATCATGCCATACCCCAGCCCAAAGAGTACCTCGCCCACGGTGACTATACCCACGAGAGCGGGTTCCAGGCCATGGTCGGCTTGCTGGAGCTGTCCGAGCCGCCGGATGCCGTCTTTTGCGCCGACGATCTCCTCGCCATGGGCGCTAACCTGGCCGTGCACGAGCTGGGCTATAGCGTGCCTAACGACGTGGCCATCGTCGGATTCGATGGGCTCGAGACCGGCGCCTATGTAACGCCCCCTCTCACTTCGGTATACCAGCCCATCGAGCAACTGGGCCGTGTGGCCGTAGAGACGCTGCTGTGGCGCATGGCCCATCCCGATGAGGAGCTGCGCGAGACCGTGCTCCCCACCGAGATCGTCCTCCGACGCTCGTGCGGTTGCCCGGCGGTATCGCACGTGGCCAGCAGTACCGCTGCCTAGGGTCTGGGCTGGCGCAGAGCCAGACGCGGCCAGAGATAACAAGGCACCATACCCTTGCCGGGCATGGTGCCTTGCACTATGGCCTCGAGCAGGGTCACAGCTTTTGGCGGTAGGCCTCGATCGTCTCGCGCATATAGGCAGGGTCCACCTGCCCCAGCGGCGACATCGTCTCGGTGATGCGCTCGGGGATGCGCAGACTATCCATGGAAAAGCCCTCGCGCTCCTTGAACGCGTTCTTCTCCCTCAGGATCCGGGCGCCAATCTCCCGCAGCTCGCTCTCTGTGGTCGAGATGCCGAGGGGCTCCAGGGAGTTGATCACCGTTTCGGGCTCATAGACGTTGCGGGCGAACAGGCAGATCACCAGGCTGGTGAGCACCTGGCGCCAGCGCTCTTCTTCCAGCAGCGTCTCGGCCAACTCACTCGGCGTCAGGCTCTCACCGCTTTGGGCCACCTTTTGGTCCACGCTATAGCCCGCGCTATCCAGGTGGCTCTGGCGCGCTCCTGTGAGATAGCCCACATGGCAACCGGGCCCCGTGTGATAGCCGGGCATCTCGTTGCCGCCAAAGGCTAGCGCCGCGTCGCGCCCGCCATAGATGCTCGACGCATGATCCACACCCCGCGCCAGCGCCTTGTAAAAGTCGGTGGGCTGGGTCACGATCTTGCCCGCACCTTCGATATAGGCCTCGGCATTGCCCCAACGAAACTCTACACCATCCGTATCCTCCAGCGAGATCAGCTCGCGCTCCAGCATCTCGGTCGCCCAGGCCAGAGCCACGCCGGCGCTCATGGCGTCCAGCCCATGCACCTCGATCTCGTCCAGCAGCGACAACATGCCGTTCACCTCATCCAGGCCGAGCATACTGCCGGTGGCAAAGATCGGCTCGTGATCATAGCCGACCAGTTGCGTCTTGTAGAAGTAGGGCTTGTCGGGGAACGACGTGCGCAGCGTAGCCAGATGGATGCAGGCCACCGGGCAGTGGGCGCAGGCCACGCGGCGGCCCAGGTACTCTTCGGCCAGGGCCTCGCCCGAGATCGCCTCGGCGCCCTCGAACCGGGCGTCCTGCAGGTTCTTTGTGGGCAGCGCGCCCAGCTCGTTCAGCGGCAGCACGTTCATCGCCGTACCCAGTTCGTGGTACTTTTGCATGAGCGATGATTCGGTCAGCGTCTCGAAAATCCCATCGTACGTGCGGCGATAGGCGCGCCGATCGGCCACAGGCAAGGCATGCTTGCCACGGATCACGAGGGCCTTGAGCCCCTTGCTACCCCAGACCGTGCCCAGCCCCAGCCGCCCAAAGTGCCGAAAGGTTTCGGTGATGACGCACGCATAGGTGACGCCCCGTTCTCCGGCGCGCCCAATGCGCATGATCGAGCGCAGCCCCGAGCCCGCCTCGCGCTCCCGCAGCACCGAACCCACCGTATAGCTGCTATGCATGCCCCATAGCGCCGAGGCATCGCGAAACTGGACACCCGCCTCGTCGATCACCAGGTACACGGGCATGTTGCTGACACCTCGCACCACCAGGGCGCCATAACCCGCCAGACGCAACGCGACGGCGCTGCGCCCACCGGCGTGGCTCTCGCCCAGATTCCCCGTGTGGGGCGACTTGAACATGGCCACGGTCTTGGATGCCAGGGGATACAGCCCCACCATCGGCCCCACGGCCATGATCATGGGGTTCTCGGGCCCCATCGGGTCGGCGCCCTCGGGGCATTCCTCGTGCAACAGACGGATCGCGACGCCGGTGCCGCCGATAGCCTCCTCAAACAGCTCGGGCCGATGCTCTACGTGAAAGCGCCGCTTGTCCAGATCCACATACAGCACGCGTTCCAACAGTTTATCCACGGTCATGGGGTGCCTCCTCTAGCTCCTCCAGTGCCAGCACGCCATAGGGGCAGTGAGGCGCACAGTACCCGCAGTAGACGCAGACGCGGGGCTTGTTCTGCTCGCCATCCCACAGGATCGCGCCAAAGGGGCACGCTTCTACACAATTGCCACAGCCGATGCATTCCTCGATATCCAGCTTGACACCGCCACCCTCGCGCGGCAGCAAGGCGTCCGTCGGACATACCCGGGCGCAGGGCGGATCGGGGCATGCCCGGCATACGATCACGACAAAGCCCTTGTCGATCCCCCCTGCCGATTGCACATGGATGCACGACTTGGCCAGCCCGCCCTCTGCAAAGCGACGGGCACAGGCAAACATACAGCATTGGCAGCCAACACACAGATCATTATCAACAACAGATAGGCGTTTTGCCATCAGTTTCTCTTTCTAGAAGCAACAACCGGCGACACGAGCACGATCTATGAGCCTTCCATACTGTCGAGGGTCTGGCGCGCCTCATCATCCAGCTCCCAGCCAAAGATGTCGAGATTCTCCGCCAGATGCTCCCGTGAGGTAGAACGAGGAATCACGATCACATCCTTGTCGATCAACCACTTGAGAATGAGCTGCGCCGGCGTGCGACCGTGTCTCTCGCCCAGGCGCCGCAACGACCGCTCGTTGGTAAACTCGCCCTTGCCCAGCGGACTGTAGGAGGTAACCGTAATGTCACGTTCCTCACAGTACTGCCGTAGCCGCTCCTGATTACGCTGGGGATGATAGAGCACCTGATCGTTGGCAATGGGGACCGTGGTCACCTCCAACGCCTCTTCCAGATGCCCAACGTCAAAGTTGCTCACACCAATATCGCGCACCCAGCCCTTGTCACGGACCTCTGCCAGGGCCGTAAAGGTCTCCCGCATGGGAATGCTTGGGTTCGGCCAATGGATCAGGAACAGATCCAAATAGTCCGTATCCAGCTCCTCCAGGCTCCGTTCCGCCGCGGCCAGGACCTCTTCGTAGCGCAGGTTCTCGCGAGGCACCTTGGACACGACAAAGATCTCGTCGCGTGGCACCCCCGACCGCCGGATACCGGCAGCGACGGCGCGATGGTTGTCATACGCTAGTGCGGTGTCGATGTGACGATAGCCCAGCTCCAGGGCGGTGGCGACAGCGTCCGTGCCATCTTTCCCCTTGAGCGTCCAGGTTCCCAGGCCAATAATCGGCATCTCGGCGCCAGAGGGTAATGTTCTTGTCTTCATTGTATGGCTCCTTCTGCAGTCCTATTGTTGAACTGCTCTTGGATCAGTGTAGCACGTGCCCGGGCAGAGTTCAAGCCATCAGCTAGACAGAATGCTAGTCTTCCGGCTCGAATGACAGGGCCGCCGAGTTCATGCAAAAGCGCAGGCCGGTGGGCTCGGGGCCGTCCTCGAACACATGGCCCAGGTGCGAGTCACAGCGCGCGCACAGCACCTCGGTGCGCACCATGCCCAGGCTGCGATCTTGCTTGGTCGCAACCACGTCCTCATCGACCGGCTGCCAAAAGCTGGGCCAGCCGGTGCCCGACTCGTACTTGGTGTCGGAATGGAACAGGGGCAGCCCACACGCCACGCAGCGGTAGGTGCCCTCCTCATGGTTGTCCCAATACTCGTTGCGGAAAGCGGGCTCGGTGCCCCCCTGACGCGCCACACGATACTGCTCGGGGGTGAGCTCCTCGCGCCACTCGGCCTCGCTCTTGACGATCTTGTCTGTTCGATTCGGGTTCATCAGATACACCTCACTTGTAGCTTCACAGGGTACGCCGACGCGCTCCAAGCCTCCCTCGAGCAGGCCGCCTGCCCTGCGGCAGGCCGCCAGCCCCAGCGATGCCAGGGCCGCCAACACCATATTACGACGTTTCATCATCGCTTGTCACTCCTTGCCAGAGGATGCCCGTCCCGTCAGGGAGCAGACTCGAACTCCAGGGCCGCCGATACGATACAGTAGCGCAGGCCCGTGGGCGTGTCCTCGCCGCGATAGATGTCGCCCAGGGGCGCGCTGCACCGGCTGCACTCGACGGCGCTCTCCGAGATGCGCCCCTCCTGCCGGTCGCGCACAGGCACCACGGCCCCCTCGATGGGGACCCAAAAGCTGGGCCAGGGGCTGCCGGGGTCGTACTTGGCGTCGCTCTCGAACAGGGCCTGCCCGCACACGGCGCAGCGATACAGGCCCTCCTCAAAGTGGCTGGTCCAGTCGACTCGCCCGCGCAGCGCCTCATCGATCGGGCAGCCGGGCCTGGCCTCGCCAGCGGTTTGGTCCAC
>SKRJ01000093.1 GCA_007118555.1 Anaerolineae bacterium
AGCTCCTCCCGGTCGCGCAGACTGCCCAGCAGGCGGTAGAGGCCCAGATCCTCATAGTAGTGGGCGCTCTTGGCCTCGTCGATGCGGCGGCCCAGGTCGCACGCCTCGATGGCCTGATAGACCGCGCCCTGCAGGCTCTCGATGCCCTCGACGGTGCGGCTGACGCCCATCACACAAGAGGGACGCCCCATGGCATCGGCGGCCTGGCGCACCCACTCGCGTATGCGCCGCTCGGGGGTCCGCTCGCCGTAGGAGCAGAACGCCACCAAATAGCCCTGATGCTCCATCCAGATGAGCTCGGCGCCCTCACGCTTGGCCGCCCACTGGAGATCGCGCATCAGGGCGGTGCAGGCGGCGAGATCTCCCCTTTCGCTGCCGATCTCGACGGCAATCACCTGATGGCGGCGCTCTGGCGCAATGGTATAGCCCATGCGCCGAAAGCGATATCCCACCGCCTCGAGATCGTGTTGCGGATCCAGCAGGGCCCCGATCAACGCGACGCCCAGTTGCTCCTGCGTCTCCAGGCGGGCTCGGTGCTGCAGCAGCTCGATGCTGGATACGGTCGCGGTCTCTTGAATGTACAGCTGGTCCAGCGGGTTGTCCCGGGTGGCCGGCATGCTGATGGTCAACTGGCCCAGGGCGCGCCCGCCCGCCAGGATGGGCACCGACTCTTGGATCACGGTGGTTCCGGTTGGCTGGGCCGTCTCGGCGATCCCGACCCCCTCGGCGTCGCTCAACTGGGCCTGGCCATCCAGGCGCTTGGCTAGCTCCTGCAGTACCGAGTCAATGCCCGAGCGGGCATAGAGCCCGTGCAGGTGGCTGCGGATCTCGGACTCGCGACGGGCATACTGGCTCTCGCGGTTCACCAGGGCGCTCAGGAGCGCGCGCTCCAACGTGGCCAGGTCAGTTTCGGTAACAATCAGCACCGGTAGCTCGATCTCATCGGCGAGGGCGTGCTCCTCCTCAGAGAGGGGCTCGTCAATGACCAGCGCGGCGGCCTTGGCGCGGCCCAGTTGCTTGACCAGATAGCTCACGTTGATGCGCCGGTCGAGCTGCCGGGCCAAATCCATGCGCGCGAGCACCATATAGTCCTGGCCCAGCTCGCCCAGGGCCGGGTAGCTGGCCCGCAGCGAGGTAACCCAGGCCACGTGGCGCCCCAGGCCGCGGGCGCCCGCCGCCGGAGGGGCCTCGCCGGGGGCCGCGATCTCCCACAGCTCTCGTACCGTCATGGTTTCGTTCGTTACCATGATAGCTCCTTTCGCACCGCCCAGGCCTCTTGCAGGCTCTTGACCTCCGGATCGCCGTTGCGCAGAGCGATGATGGCCTGGGTGGCGGCGCGCGCGCCCGAGATGGTGGTGAACACGGGCACGCCGTGGGCGATGGCGGCCTGGCGCAGCGAGGGCTCGTCCTTGTAGGATCGCTCATCCAGCGGCGTGTTGATCAAAAGCTGGAGCTCGCCATTGATGATCAGGTCCACGCCGTTGGGGCGCCCCTCCTGCACCTTTAGAATGGGGCGGATGGCCAGGCCCTGGTCGGCCAGGTAGAGGGCCGTGCCCGAGGTGCCACAGAGGGAGAACCCCAGCTCGGCCAGATCCCGGGCGATGGGCAGCAGGGCGGCCTTGTCCCGGTCGTTGACGCTGAGGAACACGGTGCCCTGGGTGGGCAGGGCGTTGCCTGCCGCGATCTGGGCTTTGGCGAACGCCATGCCGAAATCGGCGTCCATGCCCATCACCTCGCCGGTGCTGCGCATCTCGGGCCCCAGCACCGCCGGCTCCTCGGGGAACTTTATAAAGGGTAGCACGACTTCTTTGATATAGTGCCCCTCCAGCAGGGGCTCGTCGGGGACATCCATGTCGGCCAGCTTGGCCCCGGCGATGATCTGGCAGGCCACGGGGATCCAGGGCACGCCGGTGGCCTTGCTGACATAGGGCACCGTGCGCGAGGCGCGGGGGTTGGCCTCGATCACATAGAGCTCGCCCTCCTGCAACGCGTACTGGATGTTGAGGCAGCCCACGGTCTGGAGCGCCAGGGCCAACCGGCGGGTGCTGTCGCGCACCAAGTCCAGCTCGGCGTCGGTCAGGCCCACGGTGGGGATCACACAGGCGCTGTCGCCCGAGTGCACGCCAGTGCGCTCGATCTGCTCCATGATGGCCGCGATGCGCACGACGCTGCCGTCGCTGACACAGTCCACGTCCATCTCGATGGCATCGTCGAGGAAGCGGTCGATCAGGATGGGCGCATTGTCGGCCACCTGCGCGGCGCACTGCATATAGTGCTCGAGCTGGGCGCGGGTGTGGACGATGGCCATGGCCCGCCCGCCCAGCACATAGGAGGGGCGCACCACCACCGGGTACCCGATGCGGTCGGCCACGGCATAGGCCTGCTCCATGGAGCGTGCCATGCCGTGCTCGGGCATGCGCAGCCCGATGCGCTGCATCAGGTCGCCAAAGCGCTCGCGATCCTCGGCCAGATCGATGGCGTCCGATCCCGTGCCGAGGATGGGCGCCCCCGCCTCTTCCAAGCGGCGCACCAGCTTGAGCGGGGTCTGCCCGCCAAACTGGACGATGACGCCGACCGGTTGCTCGAGATCGCAGATGTTCAGGATGTGCTCGAGGGTCAGGGGCTCGAAATAGAGCCGATCACTGGTGTCATAGTCGGTCGAGACCGTCTCTGGGTTGCAGTTGACCATGATCGTCTCATAGCCCATCTCCTGAAAGGCAAAGGAGGCATGGGTGCAGGAATA
>SKRJ01000156.1 GCA_007118555.1 Anaerolineae bacterium
CCGGAGATGGCGCCCAGCGAGGCCTGAGCCTGCATCACGTCACGATATCGAACGGGGCCTGACTGTGGGGCCCCGTTTTGCATGGTGCCCGTCAGCGCATGATGCGGGGCCAGATATCGCGCCGCTTGAGCCCGGCGATCAGCGCGCCCAGGTTCTGCTCATCGATCAGGCATAGCGTCGGGCCAAGGCTGATGCCCAGCAGAGGGGCCAACTCGGGCGCCTGCCGGATCTCGGCCATGGTGGCCTCGTCCACCGTCTCGAGCACGACGGCGCGCCGCACCGAGACACGCCCAAAGCGTTCGGTCCAGGCGGACAAAGTGTCGTCCACAGTCGCAGGCAGGGGGCCGCCCGTGATGCGCCTGAGG
This sequence comes from Anaerolineae bacterium, assembly GCA_007118555.1. Lineage (GTDB taxonomy): Bacteria > Chloroflexota > Anaerolineae > UBA1429 > UBA1429 > UBA1429. The sequence continues at coordinate 366 of SKRJ01000156.1, forward strand.
AACGACCGGATCGCCTCCCCCTGAATCCCCGCGTTCTGGCTCTGCCAGATCGAGTCCTCGGTCAGCAGATAGCGTGCGTCTTCGTCGTCCTGGCCCTGCCACTCGGCCAATCGCTCGAGCTGATAGCGCGGGTAGCGCGTGTTGCGGGTGCTGATCTGGACGCGCATCTCCCCATCCATCCGCGCCAGCGGCTCGGGCGCCGCGGCTGACGCAGCGGGAAGCTCGCCCGCCAGGAGCTGCTCGCCGGCCGGTGTGATGCGCAGGCCAACGGGAGGGGCGTCCTCGGCATCGTGGCCCAGCTCCACGATGCCCAGCCAATGCAGGGGGCCGGTCAACCAGTGGCGGGCCAGGGCGCCCTCCACAGCGTCCCACGACTCGATGCCCCGTATATAGTCGCCCGTCTCGGCATCGCGGATCAGCCAGCTATCCATGTCACCATCGGGGCGCAGGTAATCGGGATGATGCTCTTGCAGGGCGTCTACCAGGCTGTCCAACCCATACCATATGCCGGCCTCGTAGGTGGCGAGGATCGCGCAGAACCGGCGTCGGGCCTGGGCGGGGCGGGTCTGTCCGCCATCGGGCTCGCACTCGATGGTGGGCAGATAAAAAAGCTCATCGTAGGTTTGATCGTCGCGCCAGGCGGAGAATGTGGCCAGCCACTGCTCGGCATCGCTCTGATTGAGCCAGTGGCGCGCCGCCAGAGCAGGGCGCCACTGGCGGCCGTCGTGCTCGATCAGCTCCTGGCGGACGAGGCTGTTCCAGAGGATGCGCACGCGGGCGCTCTCGTTGCTGCCAAGCAGGCGACGGTCGAGCCCCAGGGCCGCCATATCGTGGGGCGTGGGGGCACGCTGGGCCGCTCGAACCAGAGGCTGGCGCCGCAGAGAGACGATCGTCGCCAGCAGGTCCTCCAGGAGGGCCTGCCGCTCTGCCCGCGTACGAGCGGGCTCCTCGAGGCGCTCTGTATCGCCCACGGCGGAGGCTGCTTCCAGGGGAGGCAGGCAGGCGGCCAGGTCATCGGGTATCAGCACAAGATCGCCGATATAGCTGCCAACCTGGCCATAGGCCCGGTACACCAAGCCCTTGTAGTACAACTCTTCCAGAGGGCTTGTGGGCGCAAGCCAGGGCTTTTCGCGGCGCAGACGAGCGGGGCCGAAACGACGCAATGCGCCGAAACGCAGCGCTGAGGGACGAGCAGGGGCCGCGCCTCCCCGCGCCGCCAGATAGGCTAGGGCGGCCTGTGCCTGCGCAGAGAGCGACGCCAGCACCGGCGCGATAGCATCGGGCGCGAGCATCGCATCGCCCAGGCGTTTGACCATGCGGATCGACTCGTCCTTGGGCAGCGCGATGCCCCAGGCCGTTGCGATGGCCCCCAGCAGCTCGTCAGGGTGCTCATCCAGGGAACGATACAGGTCCTTCATTTCTCCTGTTCTTTTCAGCGTTCGTGGGCTTGATATTGTTGATGGTTGGCTCGCATTATGTCCGGTAGTATAGCCCATGAGTTGCCTGTTTGCCCAATGACTGGTACAATAGAGGTATGTACCGGTACGAGCGCAGGTCCGGTTGGAGAGAGTTCGTTCCGGATTCTAGTTGATCTTTCCAAAGAGGTATTCGAGTGATCCGACCGTTTGGTCTGCGCGATGCCTGGAAGATCAAACAACTGCAGCCTCGAGGCGTGGCCTTTGATCTTCGGCGTCTTCTTCTCAGATCGTCCTTGCCAACAAGCTCCGCTATCCTTGGTAGCCTAACGCGTCAATCTCTGGGCGCTATTACCTTTGTCTATTATGGCTCGAATCGCTCTGATGTGCGAGGTTTCATCCAACTGGCGCCACGCAAGGGCGGATCGGCCTGGGATCTGACCTACCTTGCCCCTTCCCTCGATGATCGTCAAGGGCTGCCCTCCACCTGGTGCGACCTGCTGAGGCATGCCATTCAGGCGGGGGCTGAGCGCCAGGTGATGCGGGTGTATGCGCGCCCGCCTGAGGATGGGGAAATGGAGCATCTCCTTCGACGCGTAGGATTTGCTCTGGTGGGGCGTGAGGAGGTCTTTGCTCTGACCGAGCCGCCGCCGCCAACGGCGCCGCCGAGGGGCTTTCGTCTGGCAGACCGCCAGGATAGCTGGGAACTGCGCGAGCTGCACCGCAAGACCATGCCGCCCGTGGTGTACCAGGCGTGCGGGGCCTGGCCGATGGGAGACCGTTCCTCGACGCTGCTGGGGATGAGCCATGAGCAGACGGACTATGTGTGGACCGAAAAGGGCGAGATCGTGGCCCATCTGGGACTGGCGGCCGGCCCCAAGGGCTACTGGATCGAGTGCGTGGTGCGCCCCCACTACCGAGCCGATCTCCTACCGCACATCCAGCATCTGGTCAGTCTCACCGACTGCTCAAAGTCCAGGCCTGTCTATTTTGCCGTGCCTGGTTACAGTGTTGGGCTGGGCTGGTTGTTGCGTACGCTGGGCTTTGGCTCGTATAGCCAGCAACTCGTGATGGTGGCCCACACCGTTCACCGGGTGCCTGTCTACAAGCCGGTGCCGGCTTCGGCTATGGAAGGCTGTCCAGAGATGACCCCTCAGTAAGCATGCGTCCTGTGGATGACCGAGGTGCTCGAGTCGTGATCATAAAAGTGGTGGACAGAAACTCGCGCCCCCTTGGGCAAAGTGTCTATTCATGCGCTTCGCTCGTCCCCTGCTTTTTCATGTTTTAGTACGTTTGCTTGTAGGGACGATGCTTGTCATCGCTCACCGTGTCGACGATGCCTCGTGCGAAATTTGGCATTTCGGGGACTTGGTCACCGCCGTCTGCGGACGATCATGGTGCTTGATCCCGATCGCCATATGCGCTATGCTATTACCCGAAACTATACAAGCTTTGAGGGCTAGTGATAGAGATGACATTACGTATTACCGACAATATAGACGCCCTGATCGAGGTGTTTCCGCCCGAGATCGCCGCGAGCCTGCGACAGACGGCGCGTTTCGAGGCGCTGATCGAGGTGGTGTTGGATCTGGGGCGCCTTCCCGAGGCGCGCTATGTGAATGATGAGGTCGTCCTCAGCGAGAAAGAAATCGCGCAAGAGGACATTGACTATGTCGTGCAGCGGCTCGGCGACTTTGGAGAAGACAACCGGGCTGGCATCGAACGTACATTGCATCGTATCTCGGCCATGCGCAACCGGCGTGGCGATATTATCGGGCTTACCTGCCGTGTGGGGCGCGCCGTGTTCGGCACGATCGATGTCATCCTGGACATTGTCGAGTCGGGCAAGAGCATCCTTCTTCTGGGGCGCCCGGGTGTCGGCAAGACCACGATGCTCCGCGAGGTGGCGCGCATCCTGGCCGAAAAAATGCGCGTGATCGTGGTGGACACCTCGAACGAGATCGGCGGCGATGGTGATATCCCCCATCCGGCGGTGGGGCGGGCCCGTCGCATGCAGGTGTCGACGCCTGCCATGCAGCACGCCGTCATGATCGAGGCCGTCGAGAACCATATGCCCGAGGTCATTGTCATTGACGAGATCGGCACCGAGCTGGAGGCCTCTGCCGCGCGCACCATTGCCGAGCGAGGGGTCCAGTTGGTGGGCACCGCCCACGGGAACACCCTCGACAATCTGATGATGAATCCGACTCTGACCGATCTGGTAGGGGGCATCCAGACCGTGACTCTGGGTGATGAAGAGGCGCGTCGCCGTGGCACGCAAAAGTCGGTGCTGGAGCGCAAGGCGCCGCCTACGTTCCAGGTGGTGATCGAGATCCAGGATCGCGACCGGGTGGCCGTGCGCGACGATGTGGCCGCCTCGGTGGATGCGATTCTGCGGGGGCGGAGCCTGCCCGCCGAGATTCGCGTGCGCCATGACTCGGGCGAGATCGAGAAAATGCAGGAGGTGCCGGACCGCATCCGGAATGCGCGCGAAGAGCCGGCGCCGCGGCCACGGGCCCGTGTGTCAGAGCATCCGGCCGTGGATCGCCGGCGCGCCAAGACCCTGCGCATCTATCCCTATGGCGTCAACTCGAGCCGCATTCGGCTGGTGAGCCGGCGCCTGGGGTTGCCGGTGACTTTGGTGAACGACCTGGCCCAGGCCGATGCATTGTTCACCCAGCGCACCCACTATCGCAAGCGCCCCCAGCCTATCGAAGAGGCGGAGCGGCGCGGCATCCCGGTGTACGTCCTGCGCAACAACACCGAAATCCAGATCGAAAAGAGCCTGTCGGACATCTTTCACCTGGAAAAGGAGCAGGAGCCCCCGCCAGGCCAGATCGAGATCGCGATGCAAGATGCGCGCCAGGCCATCGAAAAGGTGATCTCGGGGGAGCGCACCTCGGTACAGCTCTCGTCGCAAGATGCCTATGTGCGCAAGATGCAGCATCAGATGGCGCGTGAGGCGAGCCTGTCGTCTCGCAGTTCGGGCACCGAGCCGCGACGACACGTCACCATCTACTCGAACCGGTGAGGGGAGGCGTGAGCCTGTTCATCACCTTTGAGGGGCCCGAGGGCAGCGGCAAGACCACGCAGATCCTGCTGCTGCAGCGGGCGCTACAGGAGGCGGGGCGTACCGTGGTCTGCACCCGCGAGCCGGGTGGGACGCCCATTGGCGAGCAGATCCGCGAGGTACTGCACGCCATGGGCAATCGGGCCATGTTGCCTATTACCGAGGCTCTGCTATACTCTGCCGCAAGAGCCCAGCACGTCGGCGAGGTCATTCGTCCCGCCCTGGAGCGAGGCGAAATTGTAGTGTCGGATCGATACGCCCATTCGACACTGGCGTATCAGGGGGACGGCCACGGCCTGGATCGGCAGATGCTCCATCAGCTTGGCCAATGGGCCACTGGCGGTCTCGCGCCGGATCTGGTAATATATCTCGACCTGGACGTCATCGAGGGGCTGCGCCGCAAACGCCAGGACGTGAGCGGCGAGTGGAATCGGATGGACGAGCAGGATGTGGCCTTTCACCAGGCCGTGCGCGCGGGCTATCTGCGCATGGTCGAGAGCGATCCCGAACGTTGGCTTGTAGTGGATGCGGCACAGCCGATTGAGGTGATTCATCAGCAGATCTGGACGCGTATCCGTCGCCTGTGCAAAGGCTGTGGCCTGGGGGAACAAGAGGGAGATGAAGGATGGCAACCAAGCTCATCGTGAGTATCGTCCATAGCGACGATTCGGACCCACTCATGACCGCATTGCGGGATGGTGGCTTTTCGTCCACCAGGATCAGCACGACCGGTGGCTTTTTGCGCGAGGGTAACGCCACCATTCTCGTGGGTACCGACGAGGCCAATGTGCCCGAGGTGCTGGACATTATCAAGCGCAATTGCCACACGCGCACCCAGTACGTCAACCCATTGCCGCCCGTGATGGAGCCCGGCGAGCTGTACATGCCCAATCCCGTCGAGGTCCAGGTGGGTGGCGCTGTGATCTTTGTAGTAGATGTGGAGCGGCTCATCCGCTTTTAGCGGTGCAGGTGAGGTGGGGGGTATACAACGCTGCCCATCTACCACGCCCGCGCGTCGCTGTAGTATAGTATGGGGCCACGCAACGCCTGACAGGATGGGCGATGCGTGGCTTGCTTTTCGCGATCTGCCTTACTCGACAGGAGAGGCCTTTACCCGTGACATCCATGCACCCCGACGCGCTGACCCCCTATCTCGATCCTCCTCCCGTCGTTGTCGTCATTACGGGGCCCTCGGGCGTGGGCAAAGACAGCATCCTCCGCGAGATGCGCGCCCAGGGTGGCGCCTTTCACTTTGTGGTTACGGCCACCGACCGCGAAATACGGCCCGGGGAGGTCGAGGGCGAGGACTATATATTCGTCTCCACCGCCGAGTTCGAGCGGATGATTCGAGAAAATGAGCTGCTCGAGCATGCCTGCGTGTATAATCAGTACAAGGGCGTCCCGAAATCCCAGGTGCGCCAGGGGCTGGCGGCCGGCAAGGATGTCCTCCTGCGCGTCGATGTGCAGGGCGCCGAGACCCTGTGTCACCGGCTGCCCGGCATCGTGGCCGTGTTCCTGGCGCCGCCCTCCATGGAGGCACTGGCGCAGCGACTGCGCGGGCGCGGCACCGATACAGAGAAGCAGATCGAGACCCGCCTCAAGACGGCGCGGGAAGAGATCGCCCTGATTGAGGATTTTGACTATGTGGTCGTGAATCGGCAGGGCAAGCAGAGCCAGGCCGCCCGAGAGATATTGTCGATCATCGAGGCGGAAAGGCTGCGCACGAACCGTCGCCCTCTCGACCTGTAAGGAGCTGTCGTGGCCTACACGCCGGATCAGGAACAGCAACCCCATCCACCGTCGCAACCGCCCCACATGCCCCAGCGGATGCCACTCCCCCTGCATCGCCCGCTGTGGACCTATCTCTTTTTGGCGATCAATGTCCTGGTGTGGCTGGCCATGACGGCTGCCGGCGGCTCGGAGAACCCGCGGGTGCTCATCGCCTTTGGCGCCAAGTTTCATCCCTTTATTGCGGCCGGCGAGTACTGGCGATTGGTGACGGCCAATTTCCTGCATATTGGTTTGGTGCATCTCGCATTCAACTCGTATGCCCTCTTTTTGTTCGGCCCCCAGGTCGAGCGGTTCTATGGCCGCACCCGCTTTTTCGTGCTGTATATGCTGGCGGGGCTGGGGGGCAGCATCCTCAGCTATGTGGGGAGCCGTTCGCTCTCGGCGGGGGCCTCGGGCGCTATCTTTGGCCTGGTGGGCGCCATGACCGTGTTCTTTGCCATCTACCGGGACGCCTTTGGGCAGCAGGGGCGCCGGCAGCTCACGAGCCTGCTGATGATCACGGGGTTCAACCTGGTGTGGGGGTTCACCAACCCGGGCATCGACAATCTCGGCCACATCGGCGGGCTGCTGGTGGGGCTGGCGCTCGGGTGGGCCTATTGCCCCCGCTATCAGATTGCGTCCAGCCGGGAGACCGGTGTAGCCCTGCGGGACCGGTACCCGAGCGGGCGTGCTGTGATCATCACAGCGGTGTTGGGAGCCGTGCTGCTCGCACTCACCTATTTAGGCACCCTGATTCATACAACGCCCGGTGGTCTGATCTGATTCGTACCATCTTTTGAGACGTGCGTCCGAAAGGGAGGTACCATGAGCATTCGAGAACCCAGTGTCGCCGGCGCCTTTTACCCGGGCGATGCCCAGGAAGCCCGGCGCCAGATCGACTCGTTCCTGAACCAGATCGCTGCCCCCTCTGCAGAGAATGTGGTAGGGGGAGTTGCGCCGCATGCCGGCTGGATGTTCTCCGGCCTGACGGCGGCCCATCTTTTTGCGGCACTGCAAACCCAGACGCCTCCAGAGACCGTGATCCTCTTTGGGGCGGTGCATCGCTGGCCGCTGCGCACACCGGCTCTGTATGCGTCGGGCGCCTGGCGCACGCCCCTGGGCGACGCCCCTGTCGACGAGGCGTTGGGCCGCGCGCTGTTGGACGCCGACGAGGGGCTGACCGACGATCCCAGCGCCCACGATGAGGAGCACTCGATCGAGGTGATGGTGCCCTTTGTGCAGCACCTCTGGCCCGAGGCCCGCATCCTGCCCATTGCCATGCCGCCGATGGAGCAGGCGCCCAACTGGGGCCTCGCCGTGGCACGCACCGCTCGGGCCCTGGATAGGCGCACCGTGGCCGTGGGCAGCACCGATCTGACCCACTATGGCCCGCGCTATGGCATGGCGCCGGCGGGCACCGGCCAGCAAGGCCTCGAGTGGGCCAAGGAGAACGATCAGCGCGTGCTGGATCGGATGGTGGCGATGGACGCCGAGGGCGTGCTCACCGTCGCCGAGCGCCACCACAACGCGTGCGGTGCCGGCGCTGTGGCGGCTACCATCGGCTATGCGCAGGAGCTGGGCGCCGCGGAGGCGCACCTGCTACACCACACTACCAGCCATGAGGCCCATCCCATGGGCAGGCCCACCGACCTGGTGGGCTATGGCGCCGTAGCCTTTTGCAGCGCATGACGGGATCCGGACCACCTTATGCCGCGGTCGTCGTCAACACCAGTCTGCAACGGCGGGCCAAGCCCTCTCAGGCTGCGGTGGATGAGAGCGGCGATGAGGACCACCTGATCCGTACCTTTCACTACCGCATCCCCGACGCGCTGCGCGGCACGCTGACCCCGGGGCACCTGGTGTGGGTGCCATTTGGCGCCCGCTACCTGCAGGGCGTGGTGGTCGAGCTGGATGACAGCTCCCCCGTAGAGGAGACCAAGGAGATCGATCGGCTCATCGACCCCGAGCCGATGCTGCGGCCCGAACAGATGGAGCTGGCCCGTTGGATCAGCGAGCACTATTTGACGCCCCTGCACCTTGTGATCTGGGGCATGATCACACCGGGCGTCACCGAGCAGGCCCAGATCGTGATGGAGGCGAGCGATGCCGAGCCCGACGAGGCCCTTGACGAGGGACTCGTTGAGGGCCTCACCCCCGGCCAGCAGAGCATCCTGGCGCTCCTACGGGAAAAGGGGCCCTTGCCTCTGCACGAGATCGGGCAGCACAGCACATTCAAGTCATGGCGGAACATGCTGCGTCGCCTGGAGGACGTCGGCCTGGCGGAGCGGCGGGTCGAGCTGTCGCGCTCTCGCGTCGAGCCCCTCTACCGCGAGTTCATCCGGCTGCGGCCCGGCCTGGTCCCCGAGACTTTGCCTGCCGATCTGGATTGGCTGGAGACGGAAGTCGCTGCTACAGGCGACGATCTGTCCGGGCCGTATGCGCAGTTGGATGACCCAGAGGCGTCCGAGACCGGCGAGCAGCCGCAGGAGGATGCCCCCTTCGAGGAGGAGGGCGGGACGGTAGCGGCGCTCTTGCCGGGCGACGAGGCGCCCCGCCAGCGCGATGTCGTGGACTATGTGCGCTCCTGGGCGCGGTTCCAGGGCGACGCCGATGGCTGGATGATGCGCCTGACAGTACAGAGGGAAACGGATGCGCCTCTGTCCTCGATTCGCGCCCTGATCGACAAAGGTGTGCTAGAGAGCGTCCAACGGCAGGTGTGGCGCGATCCGCTGGAGGGGCGGGCCTTTGTGCCCGTCACCCCGCCCCGGCTTACGTCGGACCAGGAGGCGATCTGGCAGCGCATCCAGGCCAGCCTGGGGAACGCCAAGGGCCGGGTGTTCCTGCTGCAGGGTGTGACCGGTAGCGGCAAGACCGAGATCTATTTGCGGGCGGTGCAGCGGGTGCTGGCCCAGGGGCGCGGCGCCATCGTCCTGGTGCCCGAGATCGCTCTGACGCCCCAGACGGTGCGGCGCTTTGGCGCGCGGCATCCCAGCACCATCGCCGTGATGCACAGCCAGCTCAAGCCGGACGAGCGCTATGACCAGTGGCGTCGCATTCGCTCCGGCGAGTTGCGCCTCGTGGTGGGGTCGCGGTCGGCGATCTTTAGCCCGGTGGAGGACCCGGGGCTGATCGTGCTGGATGAGGAGCACGAGTGGACCTACAAGCAGGAGCGCGCGCCGCGCTATCACACCCGGCAGGTGGCGCTGCGTCTCGCCGCCCTCACCGGCGCGACGGTCATTCTGGGCACGGCCACGCCCTCGCTGGAGACGGCCTATCGGGCCGAGCGCGGCCAGATCTCCCGGCTCTTGCTGCCCCAGCGCGTGATGGGCCACCGGCAAGCGGTGGAGGAGCAGGCCGCCCAACTCGATGGCGGCGAGAGCGCCTATCGGCACGCCGCACCCGAGGCCCCCGACGCCCTGTACGGCGACCTGCCGCCGGTGGAGGTGGTGGATCTGCGGGCCGAGTTGCGTGCCGGCAATGTGAGCTTGTTGAGCCGGGCGCTGCATCAGGCCCTGGACGAGACGCTTGAGGCCGGGCAGCAGGCGATTCTGTTCGTCAACCGGCGCGGCGCGGCCTCGTTCATCCTGTGCCGCGATTGCGGCCATGTCGCCGCCTGCCCCCGCTGCGAGGTGCCCCTGACCTATCACCAGGACCGCGACGAGCTGCTCTGCCACCACTGCAACCTGCGGCAGCCGACGCTGCAGCAGTGCCCCGAGTGCCTGAGCCGCCGCATCCGCTATATGGGCATCGGTACGCAGCGGGTCGAGGCGCTGGTGCGCGAACTGTTCCCCGACGCGCGGCCCGTCCGCTGGGACTATGACGCGACGCGGGCCCGCAACGCCCACGAGCGCATCCTGGACAGC
>SKRJ01000465.1 GCA_007118555.1 Anaerolineae bacterium
CGCGACGCCGCCGGCCCCGACGCCCGGCTGATGTGCGACGCCAACAACGGCTACAACCTGAACCTGCTCAAGCGCGAGCTCTCCGAGACCGCCGACGCCGACGTGTACTGGATCGAGGAGCCGTTCCACGAGGACGGCACGCTGTATGCCCACCTCAAGGAATGGATGCACGCCGTGGGGCTGGAGGTCCTGATCGCCGATGGGGAGGGCGACGCCTCGCCGCGGCTGCTGGATTGGGCCCGCGATGGGCTGATCGACGTAGTGCAGCACGACATCCTGCGCCCCGGCTTTTCACACTGGCTCGCCCTGGGGCCGGCGCTGGACGCCTGCGGGGCCCGCTCGGCGCCCCATCACTATGGGGAGCCCCTGGGCAACTATTACGCCTGCCACCTCGCCCCCGGCATCGACGGGTTCGAGGCCGTCGAGTGGGATGAGGCTAGCCTCGACGGCGTGGACGCCTCGGCCTACACCATCTGCGAGGGCCGCGTGCACCTGTCGCCCGCGCCGGGCTTTGGCCTCGCGCTGGATGAGGATGCGTTCGCCAGGCGCGTCCGCGAAGAGGGCTGGTCTAGGACGCTGTGACGTCGTGGGTCGTGGGTTGCGGCCTAGGAGCGGGCTCGCGCCGCACGCCGAGGGTATAGAGCGCGAACCCGGCCCCCGGCAACATCGGGAACCAGTAGGTAAAGAGCCGCAGGGCCAGCACCGCAGCCAGCGCCTGGGGCGTCGGCACGCCGGCCTGCGCCAGCAGCAGCACAAAGGTGCCCTCGAACGAGCCCAGCCCTCCGGGGGCTAGGGGGAGCATGCTCACCACATAGCTGACGATCAGGGCCCCCGCAAAGAGCAGGGGGCTCAGGTCGATGCCCAGCGCCGCCGCCACAATCGCCAGCTTGACAGGATAGAGCAGCCAGACGACGCTGCCCGCCAGCAGCATCAGCCCCATCTGGCGCCGATTCACCGTGTAGCGCGCATGCGTCGCCGACCGCCGCAGGAACCGCCCGATGGCGCCCAGCCGCTTGTTACCCGCCCAGGGCGCGTCCGGCCTGCGCCGCAGGATCGCGAGCCCCTTGAACAGGAGCACGGCGCCCAACCCCACACCCAGGGTGTAGGGCAGCAGCCGGAGGAGCAGATCCGGACGAAAGGCACACAGCGCCAGAGGAATCAGAACCGCGAGAGGGATATTGGCCAGGAGCTTGTAGGTGACGAACGCCCCCACCAGCCGCTCGTCCTTGCCGGGCGCCGATCGGCGCAGCAGGTGGATCTTGAGAGCCTCGCCGCCCACCTTGACCGAAGGGGTCAGGCTCTCCATCAGGCTGCCCGTCATATAGATCGAGAGCACCCGGCCAAACGGCAGCTTGATGCCACCGCAGCGCAGGACATACCAGAGCTGGATGGCGCTCAGCGACAGCGTCACGATCTGCAGGGCGGCCAATAGGACGATGTGCCCTGGCGTCAGCAGTTGGAGGGTTTCCCATATCTCCCCCCAACCGACCTGTCGGGCCAACAGGACGATCGCGGCCAGGCCGACGAGCCACAGCAGCATCTTGGTCTTGGCGCCGAGTCGGATCATCTATGCGCCCCTATGCCACGAGGCCGCCGAGCAGCATGCCGGCTTGCGCCACCAGGCCGCCGAGGAACAGGGCCGTGATGGTGGTCGCTGCCAGAACCCCAAGGGCCACCTTGATCCCAAACTCTTTGGACAGGGTCGCCACCATGGCGATGCAGGGCACGTAAAAGAGGGCGATGATGGCACCGGTCATGAATTGGAGCATCGTCAGGTTCATGTCGATCAGGGGTAGCACGGTCAGCTCCCGCCGGACGATGCCCAGGATCAACGGCACCACCGCCTCCGGGGGCAGGCCCAGCCAGCCCGAGATGAACGGCGCCGAAGCCTCGCCGATGGCGGCCAGGATGCCCAGCTCGTACAGCAGCGACGCCACCAGCACCGCCGCGATCATAGGGATCGCGCCGTCAAAGATATAGTGCCTGACCCGCATGGTGACCTTTTTGGCCAGAATGCGCGGCTTGGGCGCCAGCAGCGTAGGCACTTCCATCAGCGTATAGGGCGTGCTGCCCTGGCTCGCCTTGTCCAGCACAGCGCCCACAGCCACCATGGCCACCACCGAGATGCCAAACATGAGCACGACCGCCATGATCGAGTGCGCCGCCAGCAGCGAGATAAAGGCCCCCGTCTGGGAGACGCACGGCACGGCAAAGCAGATCATCGAAGAGATCATGATGCGCTGCTTGCGCGATGTCAGCGAGCGGGTGGCCATGATGGCCGGAATGCCGCACCCGTACCCCAGCAGCAGAGGGATGATGCTCGATCCGTTCAGCCCGACCTTTTGAAACAGGCCATCCAGCAGCACGCCCAGCCTCGGCAGATAGCCCCAGTCCTCCAGAATGCTCAGGCCGATGTAAAAAGAGATCACATAGGGCAGCACGAGGGCAAAGGGCCACTCCAGCCCCTTGATCAAGAACCCATACTCGCCGATCAGGATATTGCGCAAGAGACCGGGCCCAATCACAGCCTCCACCCCCTGCTCGATCAGGGGAAAGAGGAGGCCCCGGAAAAAGGGCAGAATGAGGAACTGGCGTAGCCCCATGCCCAGGCCAATGACCAGGGCAAACATGAGGCCGATGACGCCCAGGGCGATGGGGATGCCCGGCCAGGGCTGCACGAGCCGATCGGCGGGCTGCGAGGCATTGTCGGGCGGCGTTTGGCTGCTGATCCGGGCCGA
>SKRJ01000005.1 GCA_007118555.1 Anaerolineae bacterium
CCCTGGGCCTGGCCATGCACCGCCAGATCGCCGTCGACCAGCACGACGCGCAGGCCCGTGCCGCCACCGTCGACGCCCATGTAGAGCAGGCCTGCCTCGCCTCGCTGGCTTTGTGGATCGGACACGGGCACATCTCCTGTGGACACGTGCGCAATACCGCAAGGGGCATTGCGGCGTCCGGCGATCGGGCCATACGCCAGAACGGACTGCGCCTGCCATCACAAGCGCAGCCCGCTCGATCGGTCCCTTATGCTACCGGCTACTGGTACTGGGGCATGACATCGGCGTGAGCGACCAGGAGCTCCTCCATGATCTGCTTGGCGGCCTGCATGTCATGGACATAGGGCGACGAAAGGATCGCCTGGTACAGGATCTTTTTGTCGCCCGAGAGGGCGGCATCCACGGTCAGGTGCTGCCAGGTGATATTGTGCATCACCAGGCCGACGAACGGCCTGGGCAGCTCGCCCATGACGAGCGGGGTCGGGCCGTTGGCGCCCACAACGCAGGTGCCCTCGACCACGGCGTCGTCGGGCAGGTTGCTGATGGAGCCGTTGTTAACATAATTCATGCCGCCCCACTCGCGCCCCTCGTTGGCCAGGATGCTGACGGCGATGCCAATGGCGTGGCGCGGATGGTGCATGCGCAGCCAGCGGCGATCGGGGTCATAGGGCGCGCCGTCGATCATCTCGTCGACAAAGGACCAGAGGTCGTTGAGGTGCTCGCGGCGTCCGCCCAGATCGGGGTCCTCCCAATGATCCCGCCGCTCGTTCATGGTCGCGTCGTGCTCCCACAGCATGTTCGGGTGGCCGGGGCACACCAGCATATAGCCATAAGCATCGAGGATGCGCATGCCGAACGACCAATCCTCCGGCGACTCGTCCTTGGGCCGGTTGCCCAGCACCCGCTCCTTGAGCAGGGGATAGAGGTCCTTGCCGCCAGCGCTGATCTCGGTCAGCCAGGTCAGGTGGTTGACGCCCATGGCCCGCACGGTGAGCTCCTCGTCGGGGACGTCCAGCAGCAGGCTCATGTGCTCGCGGAACCCGGGAAAGCAGTCGCAGACAGCGATGAAACGGGCGTTCGTGCTGCGCAGGACGCCTTCCAGCACCATGTTGGTGGGGTTCACATAGCTGACGGCCCATGCCTCGGGGCAGAGCTCCTCCATCAGTTTGGCATAGGCCACGGTGGCGGGGATGGTGCACTGGGCCATGAACGTCCCGCCGGGGCCCATGGTCTCGTCGCCGCAGATGCCATGGCGCGTGGGGATGACAAAGTCCTGACGCTCGGCCTCGATGCCGCCGACGCGATAGCCGGGAAAGACGAAATCGGCGCCGTCCAGCGCGGCCCGCGCGTCGGTCGTCGTCGTCACGGTCAGGTCCATATCCTCTCGGGCAGCCAGTGCCTCGCCCAGCGACTTGAGCTGGGGCAATCGCTCGTCGCTCAGGTCCATCAGGCAGACCTCGCTGCCCGATAGCACCTCCTTGTTCTCGAGGATGGCCTGAAAGATGGAGGGGGTAAAGGGGCTGCCCCCGCCGAGGAGAACCAGTTTCGTCATGTTTCGCTCCTTTGGGTGAGGTTAATTGGACCGCCGCCGGCCAGCACCCATCTGACCGGCCGGTCGCTGCCCGGTATGCACAAGGAAAGCGCGGGCAGGCCTTGATCCCTAGTCTCCTCGGGATTATACTCTGGTCAACGAGCCAATGCCAGGCGATAGGTGATCTGTCAGAGGAGGTGGACAGGAGGAGTAGGGACGAGCAACGCATGCCATCGCCAGGCCATCTTATGTACGCGTCATGGAGAAACAGAGAGGATTCCTATGACCGCCAAGGCGAACCCTGTGCTCAAGAGATTGGGTCTCGATGATTCCGATCGCGTCGTGATCATGCATGCCGACGACATTGGCATGTGCCACGCCACCATCACCGCCTTTGCCAAGGCCATCGACTTTGGCATTGTGACATCGGGCTCCATCATGGTGCCCTGCCCCTGGTTCCTCGAGATGGCCGCCTGGTGCCGGGCAAACCCCGATGCCGATGTCGGTGTGCATGCCACCGTGACCAGCGAGTGGAAGACCTACCGCTGGGGGCCTATGACCACCCGCGATCCTGCGTCGGGCCTGATCGACGACGAGGGCTACTTTCCCCATCGGCGCACGGGCGTCGACAGCCCCGTGGACCTGGACGCCGTCGAGCTAGAGGTCCGCACCCAGATCGACCGCGCCGTGGAGGCCGGCATCCACCTCACCCATGTGGACCAGCACATGTTCGCCCTGGGCTATCCCACCCTCTTGCCCGCCTATCTCAAGCCGGTGCTGGAGCGCGGGCTCCCCCCGATCCTCTTCCGAAGCGAGGAGCGCTATCGCCGCTGGACCGGCGTAGAGGGCGCCGCCGATGAGGTGGTCCGCCGCGTGGCCGAGCTGATCGAGAGGGGCGTGCCGGCCTTTGACAGCATCTACCAGCTACCGCTGCAAGAACCCGAGGGCCAGGTCGAAATCACCAAGCAGGTGATCGACGATCTCGAGCCGGGGCTGCACCTGATCCTGATGCACCCCGTCGACGACACGCCTGAGGCGCGAGCGATCATCCCCTCGTGGAAGGCCCGCGTGGCCAATCTGGAGGCGATGCTGAGCGAGGACCTGGCGGCGCATATCAGGAACCGGGGCGTCCACCTGATCGGCTATCGCCCACTGCACGAACTGATGCAGCAGGTCACGATCGCCTAGCCGCAGGCGGCCAGGGC
>SKRJ01000258.1 GCA_007118555.1 Anaerolineae bacterium
CCTCGCTTTTTCGTCCCCATCCATGGCGAGTACCGGCACTTGGTCTGGCATCACAAGCTGGCGCTGCAATGCGGCATCCCCCCAGAGAATATCCGCATCATGGAGACGGGCAGCGTGCTGGAGCTGGACTCCGACAGCATCCAGATCACGGACCGCATGGGCCAGGGGCTCTATCATGTGGATGGCAACGGCGTGGCCGAGTTGGAGCAGGCCATCCAGCGTGAGCGCATGTCGCTGGCCCATAACGGCGTGCTGGTCGTCACGGTGATTGTCGATCGGTATTCGGGCACCGTTGTCGGCGAGCCGCAGATCCAGAGCCGGGGATTCCTGTACACCGCAGAGACCAATGGGCTGGATGAGCGCATTCGTGATGAGGTCGGTCAGGTGGTCACTCGGGGCGGCTCGCGCAGCGAACTGACCCAACGCCTGGAGACGGCCCTGTGCCGCCTGGCCCTGGCCGAGACGGGCCGCCGTCCGCTGGTGATCCCCATCCTGGTCAAGCTATGAGCCGGGGAAGCATGGTATAATGCTACCAGCCGCTGGCGCCTGAACTTGCATGCCATGCCTCAGGATGGCGCAGCCCATAACAAAGGGGGATCATGACCAAGCGAGCCACAGGACGTCGCCCCCGCACGAGCAAACGCACCAATACGAGCCGTCGCCGCTCGACCAGGAGACTCCCCATCAACCGGGCGCAGGTCTCTTGGCTGGGAGGCCTGCTCTTGCTGGGTGTGGCGCTGGTGACGCTCTTGAGCCTGCTACCACTCAATCGGGGCGCGGCCACCGAATGGTGGATCGGGGTGCTGGCGCAGGCGCTGGGCTGGGGCCGCTATGCCGTGCCCGTGGCGCTGACCGTACTCGGCCTGTGGCTCATGACGCGCCTTACCAATACGCCGTTGCGCATGCCCTGGATGCGTTTTTTTGGCGCTTTTTTGCTCCTTGTAACTTTCCTTGGCTCTAGTCACCATCTTTTTGCCGACCGTGAGGCCGCTGTGGCAGAGGGGACGGGCGGCGGATTGCTGGGGTACTATTTGAGCCTGGGCCTCGAGGCCGCCCTGGGTTGGGCCGGCGCGATGGTGGTGTTCGCCATGCTTCTGGCCATCGGCCTGACCCTGGCCCTCGATCTTTCGCTGGAAGAGATCGTGAGCGCCCTGGCATCCTGGCTCCAGCGCGGGCGCCAATGGCTGGCCGATTACCGCCAACGGCGCGCGTCACAGCGGGCCAAGCTAGCGCAGGAGGCCGCTGCCCGCCCCACGCCACGACCGCAGAATGAGCCTCGCCATGCCAAGGCGCCTATCGTGAACAAGCCGTCCCGACCTGTCGCCCAGCAGCCCGCGGCCCAGCCCCCCGCGCCCCCCGAGCAGCCGGCTGACGACGAAGAAGCCATGCCCGAGAGCCTGGCCTCTGGCACGCGACGGTGGGCCCTGCCGCCCATCGAGTCGCTGCTGGCGCCCGACGATGACCCGCCCACCAGCCTGCGGGACATCCGCGAAAAGGCGCGCCTGATCGAGGACACCCTGGGCAGCCTGGGTGTGCCCGTCACCGTCGTCGAGGTCAACCCGGGGCCTGTGGTGACCCAGTTCGGCCTCGAGCCCGGCTATGTCGAGCGCCGGGACCGCAAGGGCAAGGTGCGCCGCATGAAGATTCAGGTGGCCAAGATCGCCTCTCTCGCCAACGATCTGGCGCTGGCGCTGGCGGCGGCCCCCATTCGCATCGAGGCGCCCGTGCCGGGCAAGGGCGTCGTGGGCGTCGAGGTGCCCAACCGCGAGATGTCGATGGTGGGGCTGCGCAGCGTCATGGAGTCTGACGAGTTCGCCGAGCTGAGCGCATATCCCCTGGCCCTGGGCTTTGGCAGGGACGTATCGGGCGCGCCGGTGGTCGACGATCTGGCCTCATTGCCGCATCTGCTCATCGCCGGCGCCACCAACTCGGGCAAGAGCGTCTGCATCAACGCCCTGATCGCCTGCCTGCTCTGCCGCAACACCCCCGACGACCTGCGCCTGCTGTTGGTGGACCCCAAGCGGGTCGAGCTCTCCAGCTACAACGGCATCCCGCACCTGATCGCGCCGGTGGTGGTCGAGCCCGCTCGGGTGGTGGGCGTGCTCAAGTGGCTGGCCAACGAGATGGACCGCCGCTATCAGGTCTTTGCCGAGGCAGGGGCCCGCAACCTGCAGGCCTACAACATCAAGATGGTGGCCCAGGGCGATCCCAAGCTGCCCCACATTGTCATGTTCATCGATGAGCTGGCC
The DNA here is from genome assembly GCA_007118555.1 of Anaerolineae bacterium. Taxonomy (GTDB): domain Bacteria; phylum Chloroflexota; class Anaerolineae; order UBA1429; family UBA1429; genus UBA1429. The sequence goes on from SKRJ01000258.1 coordinate 2,250, forward strand.
GACCTGATGATGGTGGCCCCCGATGACATCGAGCGGCTTATCTGTCGCATCGCCCAGCTTTCGCGCGCCACGGGCATCCACCTGGTGATCGCCACCCAGCGCCCCTCGGTGGACGTAGTCACCGGTCTGATCAAGGCCAATTTCCCTGCGCGCCTCAGCTTTCTCGTCTCTTCGCAGGTGGATTCGCGGGTCATCATCGACACGCCAGGCGCCGACAAGCTTCTGGGCCAGGGCGATGGCCTGTACATGGCGCCCGATTCGCCCAAGCTGGCCCGTATCCAGGGCTGCTTTGTCTCTGACGCCGAGCTCGAGGCGATTGTAAGCTACTGGAAGGGACAGATGCCACCCAGAGAAGAGATGACCCGAATAGACCCCGCGGATCCCAAAAAAGCGGTACAAAAGCCGCTCTGGCCGGGAGTCAAGGTAGAGATCCCCGATGCTGACGACGGCGATGAGGATGACCTC